>JAUVRV010000172.1 GCA_030597435.1 Gemmatimonadales bacterium
GCTTTGGTGACTTCATTACATCCTCCGTTCGTTACCAGTTCTCCCAACCGGACTCGAGCCGCTACGGCCCTGCTCCTCAATCCAGCGTAGTGCGGCCCTCAAGAAAGGGTCCCTCCCGGCCAGCAAGTCATCGCGACTCAGGGTTACGCGCTCATCTGGAATCACTCCAACGCCTTCCAGACTCTCTCCATTGACTGTAGTGAAATCGCCTAGCGCATGGTATAGCACATCACCACTTGGAAGGAGATCTGTTACCGCAGGAAGTACGGCACCCATCGTTGTCTCACCGAAGACACGTACTCTCCCCGTCGTCTGCATTCCACCAGCGAACATCTCCGAGGCACTCGCAGTGATTTCGTCGGTCAGAATCGCCAGCGGCCCCACAAACGGCCTGACCCGATTGCCCGCTCTGTCGGAGAGCCTCGGGTTGGCAAAGAACTCTAGCTCGTTCCGTCGCGTCTGCATCGTGCCGAGCGGAGTGCGAACCTCATAGAAGTGGCCGGCCACGCCCATCACCATGGCTCCCAGACCACCGGTGTTACCTCTCAGATCGACCACTATCCCATCCAGCTCACGGAACTCGTTGACCGCCCGATCGACTCGTGCGATTGCGGGAACCATCCAGTTGTTGAACCAGATCACACCCACTTCCACACCGTCTGATGCTACTCGTCGACTATGAAAGCGATTGAAGAACGTAGGGAAGTTCCCGAACCTCACTGGCGAGCCTGGGTTGGGACCGAGCGCAATCTCTACGGTTTGTTTTGCACCCTCTCCATCTAGGAACTGAACCCGCTTGACCGATCCTGTCGATCCGCTCAGATGTGCTGTCACTCGTACCCACACCCGCGCTTCCAACGAACGTTCCTCAGGAGAATCTCGGGCCACCTCCAACAGCTCGTCCATGTCATGGTCGTCTATGGAAAGGACTACCCATCCAGGCTCAACGCCTGTCGTTTCTGCCGGTCCTCCAGAATCGACTCGACTCACCAAGACCATTTCATCGATGAGACGTATGTCCAATCCTGCATCACCTATGTCACCGCCCAGGTCCTGATCCTCAGCAGAATCGGATGATTCGACCGCCTCACGCGGTATGAGCACAAAGTGAGACTGGCCCAACCGGTCCAACATCTCCCGGATCACCACTCGCAGGTCGTGCACGTCCTGCGCAGCTTCGGCTTCAGGTCGCAGCTCGTCCTTCAGAGCCAGCCAGTCGACACCGTTGAACGTGGTGTCGAAGTGCGTCTCGTAGACAATGCGCCATGCCGCGTCGAACGTCTCGACGGACGTGCCGGGCTCGAGTTGGGTTGCAGGCTGCTTATGAGTACCGCAGGCGGCGCCGAGAATGCCGAGCAGCAGCGTGGTAAGGATACGCATGGGTGGTAACATCCCACGTATCACGCCGCAGCTCCGTGACCCGGAGCACACGTGAGTCCGTCACAGCTTGCGTCAGCCACTTGGTGTCCCCTCATCTGGATGGAGTATCTCCTCGGCTGGTCGAGACGTCGTCCAATTCTCGAGGCCTTGGGGAGGGCAAATCGGGCCCTACGGGTAATTCGGATCCCAAACGGTAAAGCAATGCGGTCACCTTGTCGAGGACCGGACGATCGTCTCGCGTCCAAGACCAAGGACTTGAATGGTTCAATGATTGTCAAAGAATCGGGCGATCTCCCAGCTAGCCGAGAACACCGATCCCGTGGGCCACTGGTGCGGCCCGTCCACTACCCGATACAGCATTACCTCCGAATCGGTTGGACAGTCCCAAGTCTCGGACCAGACCTCGATGCCAGCCGTAAGCCCTCCCACCTCGAGTTCGCTGGGCAACCTCTCGCTGCACCCGTTGGAGTCAGCCCAGAACTGGGCCGAGCTGTCCACTGACAGCAAGGTGAAATTGCCCCGGTCGGGCGCGCCATCGTACGGCACTACCTGGTCGCCGGTCCCGTGGATCATCATGAACGGGATCTTCCCACTGGGCTCGCAGGTCTCAGAGAGAGGCCCGGGCAACGTACCAGCAACTGAGGCCACCGCGGCTAGCTGGTCGGTCAGGTCACAAGCCAGCTTGTGCATCATGAATCCACCGGCAGAGTAGCCGGTGGCGTACACCCGCGATCTATCGATCCCAAGCTGAGCGTCCAGCTCGTCGATCAACTCCGAGATGAAGCGGACGTCGTCCACACCGGCGGTATCTGCGTTGGTGCAGTCACACCCCTCCGCCCAGCTTCCTAGCCATCCATCCGGATACACCGCCATGAAGTCCCACAGATCGGCGACTCCGTCGAACGATGTCAGGGCCCTCACACCCGAAGCGCTGCCCCCACCACCATGGAGCACAATCACGACCGGGAGCCGCTTGTCCTCATACTCAGGCGGCAGATGCACCTGATACGTGCGGAGAAAACCACCCGACTCGAGGTCGCCATCGAGATTCCGGTCTGCCCCTTCCTGCTCCAACGACAACACGTTGCAGGAACTGAGGGTGAAACCCAGCACCAGGAGTGCCGTGGCCGGTCGCAGGAGACTCACCTGGCTCGGTCGTCTCGGTCTATGTTTCACAATGAACTCGCTGATACGGTTTTGCCTGTCGTCACTCACTCCAGATTGTACTCCCGGGGAGGTCGGGGGTGCCATCAATGATGAGGAGGTTTAGGAGGGGAAGGAGGGAAAGGAGGGGAAGAAGCAAGGGAACGCTATTCCTGCTTCCCCTACGTCCCCTCCTGCTGTTGGGTGGACGGGGCGGGGGTGGTTACTCGTACCTCAGCGCTTCCAGCGGATCCACCTTGGTGGCCCGGCGGGCGGGTAGATAGGTTGCGCCCAGGCCGGACAGCAGGAGCAGCAGTGACACCCCCACGAAGGTTCGGAGATCGTAGGCCGCCTGACAAGTTGAAGTCCCGCCCGTAGGTGGTTGCGACATCCATCGTGCCGCTCTGCTCCCGGATATCGAGAAAGTCCGGAATCGACACCGAGTTATACGTCCAGCCGCGTTCTGGAACGGTGCTATAGACGTGAAGCAGCTGATCCGCCTCGGGATACGGCAAGGGGCGAAACATGAAGACATCGACGGCGCTGAAGATCGTGACGTTGGCTCCGATGCCGAGCCCCAATGACACTACCGCGACCGCAATGAGGCCCGGGCTCTTTCTGATCGAGCGCAAGGTGTACCGGATGTCGCCGAAGATCGAGTCCACTGATCACCCGCCGGACGGAAGGAAATGAGGGTCGTCTCTGTCCCTCAGGTCATAACGGTGGCTAAGTGATACCGGTTTCGACGCGGGCCCAGCTCGTTGAACACCCAACTGCGCCGGGTCTTGGTGAACCGAAGGTCGCTTGCCGCTAAAGACCAACCCTGAAAAAGTACCGCTGAGCCGAGGCCACGTGGTTTCTGGCGATACCGAACTGTCGGCTGCGGGTCAGGTTGTCGGGCACCCCATTGCCAGCTACCGGTTGCGCCAGATTCCTCAATTCGTCTATGGCACGCGGTAGCCGTCCGTAGCCTCTCAGCAGCGCCGTCTCCGCGTCTTCAGGGGGTGGTTCGGGCAGTAGCGCGGCAATGGCCTCGAGCCGATCTCGGAACTGCTGAGACCAAGCATCCCACCGTTCCCTCGTTTCCCTAGCCTCACTGGCTCCCATCTCGGGGGACAGTTCAGGAATCTCCTTTGCCTCCGCTTCCGACGAATCGATTAGCTGCGCGAGTTGGTTGGCAACAATCACCAGGGGAGACTGCGGCACCAACTCTGACAGTGCAGACGCTGTCGTGTTGTCGGTTGATTCCGTCGACGCAGTTCCCCCACCACCCAATTTGACCGCGGTTAGTACGGCAAGGATGGCCACCACAGCAACAAAGACAAGAACGCCTAGCGGGACTCTGCCCCCCCGGCCGCTGATTGTGCTTCCTTCGTGTATCACGTCGAACCCCCCATGTACAGTACTCATGTGGAGGGTAGAACGACTGAATCCACTACGCAAGTGACGTAGCAACTCGGCAAACCAGTGGCCTACGTTTCAGTCAGGCTTCACGGAGTCTTAATATGTCGATCAGTATATGGGGTTGGGGTAGTGGCCCTGAGGCCTTCCTTAGGATTGTCCAGTAATTCCGCCGGGTTTGTCCGGATTCATCCCTCTACGGAGTAGGAGTCGACCCATGACCGCAACAGCCCAGAACCGGATCGAGGAGGATGTCTGGATCCCGACCAGTTGCGGGCAGTGCTATTGCATGTGCGGCATCAAGGCCCGCCGTCAGAACGGCGTCATTACAGAGATAGAAGGGAACCCCGATGCGCCTAGTGGACGCGGTAGCATCTGCGTGAAAGGCATAGCGTCATCACATCTGCTGTACGATCCCTACCGGGTCAACTACCCACTCAAGCGCACCAATCCGGAGAAGGGGCTCGGCGTGGACCCGAAGTTCGTGCGCATATCCTGGGAGGAGGCGCTCGACATCATCGTCACCAAGTTGGAGGAATGCCGCGAGCGCGATCCTCGCGGAGCGTATTTCCAGGCTACCACGACACAGGCCTCCGAAATCCGATTTGGTGTGATCGGGTTCATGAAGGGTTTCGGCACACCTAACTACTGGGTCTCCGGTGGTGGTTTACACTGCGGCAACGGTGCGCACTTCATGAACGGCATCATGCATGTGTCCTGGTCGATCATCCCCGATTTCGCACACTGCAACTATGCATTGAACTTCGGCTGCTCCAAAGGTCACGGAGCTGGTCACGTTGCCGTGCAGAACGCAACTCAAGCAGCTGACGCGCGATTCCGTGGCTTCAAGAACATCGTCTTCGACCCGTTTCAGAGCGCACAGGCCTCCAAGGCGCACGAGTGGATCCCCATCAAGGTGGGGACAGATGGTGCCATGGCTCTGGGCCTGGTGAACTCCCTGCTGAACGAACACGGCATCTACGATGCCGAGTATTTGATGTACAAGACCAACAGCCCCTACTTGATACGCCCGTCTGACGGTCGCTACATGCGCGACAAGGAGACGAACAAGCCGCTTGTCTGGGACCTGGTCGACAGTTGCCCCAGAGTTCACAACAACGATTCTGTGACCCGGGTCGAGTACGAGGACCAAGCCCACGAAGTTGCCCTCACTGGTAGCTACAATGTGGATGGCATCGAGTGCCAGCCAGCGTTCGCCCTGTTGAAGGAACACGTCAAGAAGTACACACCGAAGTTCGTGGAGAAAGTCACAGGTATTCCGGCAGCAACCGTCAGTCGCATCGCGAAGGAGTTCGGTGAGGCGGCGGAGATCGGCTCGACGGTAACGATTCAAACGAGCATGGGACCAAAGAAGATCCCCAGCCGACCGGTAGCCACGCATTTCTTCCGCGGAACGCAGGGACACGTGAATTCGGGATGGACCTGCCTGTCGGTCGACATGGTCAACCACATGGTCGGTGCAGCTGATACTTGGGGGTCTGCACTCGGTCTCGGTGCCTCCGTAGGCAGTGGCTACGAGGGAACAGGCAAGCCATATCAAATCCCCTACCCCTGCCCGGACGGCCTGTTGGTCGCTAGGACATGGGTGTACGATCACGTACCGTATCCGATGCGCGTACCCAAACCGCCGACGCGGTTAGATCTACATGACATGTTCCCGACGTCGATCTACAACGCCTTCGTCATCACCAACCCAAGGTGGGAAGAGATTCTGGAGCGCTTCAAGATCCCTTACAAGCCGGACGTGATGATCAATTTCGGTTCCAACTCCGTGATGACGATGGGCAATGCGGAAGCCGTGACCGAGAACTTCCTCAAGAAGTTCAACTTCATCTTCTCGTTCCAGCTATACATCACCGAGTTCGAAGAGGCGGTGGCAGACATCGTATTACCCGACGCGTGCTTCCTCGAACGCTACACACCGGCAGTGAGTTTCCCATCGACGTTCTCTCATCCCCAGGGAGAGGACGACTGGGGTTGGTCGATACGCCAGCCCGTTATCGAGCCGATGTATGAGCGACGCGATTTCAACGAAGTAATGCTGGACATCTGCAAGCGCCTCGGCATCCATGGCAAGTACTACAAGGGGCTGAACGACTCCATCGGCATCCGCTACGGCGGTGAAATGGACGAGAAGTACAGGTTGGTCGAGGACGGCAGCGTCGATCACACCTGGGAGGACATCTGTGACCGATTGCTGAAGGACCGCTTCGGTGAGGAACACGGTCTCGAGTATATTCGCAAGAAGGGCGTCTTTACGTGGCCCAAGAAGAAGGAAGACGTTTACTGGAAGTGGTTCAATCCGTCACGAGTACCGATCTACTTCGAGTA
>JAUVRV010000072.1 GCA_030597435.1 Gemmatimonadales bacterium
CCCCGTACCGCAGGTGAAATACACCAGTCGTTTCGCGTCCTTGCCCGCACCCCACCGCACCTCGGCCAGTGCACATGCAGTCGCGTCGTGCTCGACGCGTGTTGGTACTGCCAGCTTCGCCTCTACTATCTCCCTCAGCGGTACATCGTCCCAGCCGGGCAGGTTGGGCGGTCCCTTGACTATTCCTTTATAGGAGTCAAGCGGCCCGCCGATGGCCACTCCGCCCGCAACACCCCCCTCATGCCGCTCCAGCGTTCCTGTGGCACGCGTCAGGAGATCGTCGAGCATCGGCGCCGACCCTCGGTTTGGCTCTGACGGCCACTCAATCCGCTCGTCGATTTCTCCGGTCACATCACCAATGACGACAGAACAACGCGTACCCCCGATGTTGAGGCCCAGGATCTTGTCAGTCTGCACTCCCACAGGTCAGGCTGCCTCGCCGAAAAGAGCGTTCTCCACCAACTCACACATGATGTGTCCGGCGGTAATGTGTCCTTCCTGAATGCGGGCCGTGTCATCACTGGGTACCCGCAGGCAATAGTCTACGCCTTCCTTGAGTCTACCTCCACTTGACCCGGTGAATGCAACCGTCACCAACCCCTGCGCTCTTGCGGTATCGAGTGCGCGAATCACATTCTCCGAATTGCCACTCGTTGAGATGCCGATGGCCACATCGCCCGGATGACCCAGTGCTTTGACCTCTCGTTCAAACACCTCGGCAAATGAGTAGTCGTTGGCGACAGCACTCATGGACGAGGTGTTCGTGTTCAATGCCACGGCTGCCAGAGGCCTGCGGTCTTTGTAGAACCGACCGACCAGCTCGGCCGCGATGTGTTGGGCATCGGCGGCACTGCCACCATTACCGAACAGCAGCACCTTGTTCCCTGTGCGGTACGCGTCAACCACGGCCACGGCGATGGATGCAAGGGTCGAGGTGAACTCGTCGTCCCGCCTCATTGCCTCTTTTACACCTGCGCTCTCGGCCAGTCTCGTTTGGATGAGGTGGATGGATGAGTCGTTCATTGGAAGTCCTTCATTGGAATCACCACACCAGATGGCCGTACCCGATCCCGATATACCGTCCACACTGGATTGCCCTCCGCCGGATACCGATCGAAGACTGAACCGTCGTGGCCTGAAAGCGCGATCCGTATCCGGTGTCCTGCCGGAACAAGCACTGATGTATTGAAGAGGCCAAATTGGAGCCGGGCAACTTCGCCAGGTACTAGTGGAGTCGCATCATCTTCGTGAAAGGAATGACAGGGTCCCCACACTGGATAGGGCGGGTCCTCATCGCACGGCTGGCGGTGGATCGCTCGCAGCTGCCCTTCGGTTATGTACCGCACCATCCCGTCAGGGGCGACTATCTCCAAGTACGCAAAGAAGGCGCCATCTTCATGGGTGGAGGCAACAAGAAGATCCACCTCCACTGCACCCGTGATCTCGATATCCGACTCCAGTGGCTCGGATGTGTACGTGAGAAGCTTGGCATCTTCTGAGACGCGGTTGCCGTAGATCACATCGCCGCCACCCAGTTGTGTGTGCCACCGGGTCTTGCTGCCTGTAGTGTGCGTGTAATCCACGGTGTACTCATCGACTGTCTCACGACCTTTGGGTACATCTCGCACCAGCGCTCCATCAGCACCAAAGTACCACCGCACCGGCGTGAATCCTTCGGGTGGCCAAGAGGTGGTTGTCTTCCAGCCCTCGTTGAAGGTGTAATAGCGGATCTCACTGATCCCCTCACCAGCTTCGGTTGCATCGTTCTTCACGTAGTGATCGAAGAAGTGCACCAGCATCTGGTGCTGCTCTGCGTTCGACGGCTCAGTAGGAGCCGTATCGGTTAGGAATGGATCAGTGTGATGTCCCCCTCCGTGGGACCACGGACCTATTACCAGACGCACGGGATTGGAGAACGTCGAGAACAGGGCCAGAGCGCCGTTCACCGTACCAGCGTCCATCCAACCGGCCCAAGAGAAGATCGCCGCGCCCGATCGCTCGATTCCTTCTTTGTATCCATTGATGGAAACACTAGCGACTGTCTCGTTTGACTCCCCGAAGCTCGCGTCGCGATACTGCGCGTCTCGTGCTCCCTGCGCCACGTCGGGTGTGTTGTGTTCAGCTAGTGCTTCTTCGTAAAGGCGCTCGCTGTCTGATCCGTCTACTCGCTTCACACCTTTGCTGGTGAGCTTCATGACGGTGCACTGACTCCTCCCGTTCACCCCCGCGAGACTGCAGATGTCACCGTCGTCCAGATAGCCAACCAGTTCTCCCCAATCCGTGATGAACCCCTGCGCGAACACCCCGCCGGGCCAGAGCAGTTGAGACCATGCATCGAAATCAGCGTACTGAGGGGCAATGGCTGTAACCGCAGGATTGGCTGGTGCTGCAGTCATTGCTGCCGTGTTTCCTTCATACGAGACACCCCACGTGCCTACACGGCCGTTGGACCAAGGTTGCTCGGCAATCCAGCCGGCAACCTCCCCCAAGTCCTCAGCTTCTTCCCTGCCGAACTCGGTCGGCCGATCGCCAAACGAGGCCCCGCTGCCACGCACGTCAACCAACACCACGGCATAGCCAGCATCGTTGAAGGCCTGGATCTCGGGAGAAACCGCGTCTTCGGGCTCCGCGTCGCCGAACTTGATCTGTGCACGTGTCAGGAAACCAACGGGCTGCGCTCGCCAGTACCGGGTTGAACGCATCGCGGTGGGGAGCTGCTGGCCAGCTCGGAAATCCTCAGGGAACCACACATCCACTGCTAGCCGCACACCATCTCGCATCTCCACGTATTGGGAGACGTTTCGTGCAGACCCGCTGGCCAGGACCAACTCGCCGGGGAGATCTACTGACTTGATCGCGATCCAGATGTAGGCAACGGCCATCACTAACAAGGCAAGGACGCCGATAGCGACATTGGTGAAGAGGTTACGCATGGGATCTCCTGTGGATTATCACACGGAGTATGAATGATGAGAGACCGGTGCACAACCGGTCTCTTCACAGCTCTACAACAGAAACGAGCCGAGGCGGAGAACATGCCGCCTCGGCCGCTTCTTGCCATGGGCTTTCCGTGCTTGTCAGCCCTTCGTCTGCGTTAGGTCGCGGCCTCCAGCTCCACCACTTCGGACCCATCCGGACTGTCAATTACCTCATAGAACGGATTGCCGTCTTCATCTTCCACTTCCTCGAAGAACACCATGTCGAACTGGTAGAAGGTGCGGCCGTCCTCTTCGATCGTCGTGGTACCTTCGGGCAGCGCGTCGAGTTGGGCACCGATCTCCGGCTCGCCGTTCACGTATCCCGTCTGTCCGTTCTCTTCGTATTCCACATACAGGTTGAAGTTGACGTAGTAGTAGGTCTCGCCGTCTGCCACGAACGTTACAGCGTCACTCGGGATCGCATCGATCTCTTCCTCCGGTGGCGCGGGCTCGACGCGATAGACCTCGCTACCCGCATCGTTCGTGGTCTTGGTGAAATACAGATTGTCGAACTGATACAATGGAACCTCGCCCTCGTCGTGAGCAACAGCTTCTTCCGGAATGGCACTCACTTCTGCGCCGACCGGCGGTTCGACAACGACGTACCCTCCTCCCGAGCCCACCTGGAAGAACGACCAATCGGCATAATAGTATGTCGCCCCCTCGACCTCGACGGTCTCCGCGCCATCCGGCAAAGCGTCTGTCTCCCAACCCACCGGCGCCGACGTCAGCACATACACTTCTTCGCCGTCGTGCAAGACCTTGCGATACCACGGGTTCACATGAACGTAGGTCGTCGAGTGGACCACGTAAGTCGTACTGTTTGACGAGTTCGCGATCGCCACAAACGCGGCCGTGGTGATCAGTACTCTGCCAACCCAAAAACCGCCGTACCAGCGACGGTGCCGCCAATAGCGGTGGTGCCGCCAGCGGGCACTCCGGTACCGGCGCGAACGATGCACGCGGCGTGACCGATTTCGCGTGCGAGCCCGAGTTGTGCTCCTGTGTCGCGTGGATGTGCGCCGGGCCGTGTTGCGCGAGCCACTGCGTTGTGCGCTCGAGCGGTTGGATCGAGTCTGCGTCGTCGAGCGGTTGCGGTTGGAGGTTTGCGCACGGTTGGTCGATCCGGAGCGCGAAGCACTCGACCGGTTCACGCTGGAGCTGGAGCGAGCCGAGCGGCTCCCTCCACCGCCACCGCGACGCTGTGCGTCAGCAATTGCTGGAAGGATCATCATAGCCCCCTGCGACACGAGCAGGAGGTATGCAATGAGCTTATAGGTATTTCGTTTCATTCGGGCTCTCCTCCTCAGCGCAGTCATCTCTCGATCACCGGAACGACTTCTATTTGTTCGGCGTCTGGTGGTGGCGTGAACGTAAACAGTGTAGTGCCATCCGTGACCGCAGTCGCCCATTTGCGGAAGCGGGCTACGTAGGTTGGCTGTCCTTCCTCTTCGGTAAAGACAATAGCCATCTTGGCCAGGAACGGATCGTCTCCCTTCCTAACCCATAACTCGAAATCCACGTCGGGTTTTCTCACAGCCACGTGATCGGTCCAGTGTCCTTCCACCCAGGCCTCGCCAACCCACCAGACCGACGTGACATCGTCGCCGAGCCAGATTTCGGCTGCGTCACCTGCAAGTAGGTCCCGAAACGGCACATCGAGGTCGTACTCGCCCACTATCCGGTCGACCATCTCCGGAATGGTATGCGGGACATCAACCTGACCCCACACATTGGCCGGTTGTTTGAGCATGGTGAACGTACCATCGGAGAACCAGGCGGAGTCAGTGGTACCGTCGTCATTCAGCGTCACCCAGTGGAGTTTGTCGGGCCTGTGTATTGCCAGTCGCTGGAGCAAATCGAAGTGCAGTTTCTGTCCTGTTTCCTGCACGGCCTCGTAGCTTACGAGTGCCTCGGTCAGGAGCACCTGGTGCGACTGCATGAAGTCGATATGGCGCTGGATGACCTCGCGGCCCTCCGGTTCCTGCCAATCCTGATCCGTAAGAGCAGGTGGTGTCCACGAACGATCGGTCGATTCTTGGTTGCACCCCACAATCCCAGCCAGCACTAGCAGGACCGAGAGGCGAGGGAGAGTATGACGATTCATGACGGGGACTCTCATTCGATTGGTTATCATGGGAATATCACTGCTTGGTAGCGTTTTGGCGATCTCGCAACCATCCAACTGCGGATCGCGGGTAGATGCAAGGCTCGGCTAATCTGTCAGTGAACTGATAAATTGCATCTCCGTGCTCGACTATCGGAACACCTCCGGCAACACCGTTCCCTGCGAAGAGGCAGGCGGCGTCATGCCGAGCAGTGAAGCAAGAGTCGGTGCCACATCGGCCGGCTGGATGCGGCGACGGATTACCTGGTTGGGGATGTTGCTCCCCGCACAGCGGACTGCACGCCGCGATCGGAGGCGCTCGCCTAGCAATCCACGCCAATCCGCCCCCTCCGCGTCACTCAGCGGCCCTATCCTAGCGGAATCCGACTCCCATTCTGTGCCAGCCACGCTTCGAACGTCTGAAGTGCGGGGTTGAGGGTACGCGTCTCATCGAGACTGCGCGCCCCACAGAAGTACTCTTCGAAGTCGTGGAAGAACTGAAACATGTTACCCAGATCTGCAGCACCGGGGATGTCGAGACTGCGAAACACGTCGAAAGGCACGGCGTTGTAGCTGACATCTTGGCCCAGTGCCTGGGACATCGCAGACGCCATCTCGGCGCCAGTGAGGTGCTCACCTGCAATGCCCACGGTCTTGCCAATGAACTCGCTTCCCTTCTGGAAGATGCCGTAAGCGCTCTTGCCAATATCCTCAACTGCGATCCCCGGTAGCATCTTGTCACCCATCGGCATGTTGAGTACGAGGTTGCCATCTGGCCCTTTTGTTGGACCGGAACCAAAGTGAATGAAGTTGTCCCAATAAAACGACGTTAGCAGACAAGTGGTCGGAACACCGAACTCCGCGAAGACCGTGTCCGACTCGCCCTTGGCATCGAAATGCGGCACCTTGTACTTGTCCATCAGCGTTGGCATGCGGTCATCGCTGAGCGGTATCCACTTGCGGGTATCCTCCAGCGTGGACCAAATGACGTGCTGCAAGCCGGCGGCTTTAGCGGCCTGGGCCATCGCCTTGACCTGTGCACCTTCCTTCTCAGGCGAGAAGTGCTCCCAGAAGAACGTCACGCAGAACGCACCGTACGCACCGGTGAACGCCTGCTTCAAGCTCTCAACGTCGTCCACGTCGGCCTGAACCACTTCGGCACCCATAGAAGCGAGTTCTTTCGCCTTGTCGGAGTTCACGTTCCTAGTGAGCGCGCGCACCGAAAATGGGGAGTCCTTGTCACTCAGGATAGCACGTACCAATCCTCCACCCTGCGCACCGGTCGCACCCACAACTGCAATGATCTTCTTGTCAGCCATACGGTTTCTCCTACTCAGTCATGCCACCACCAGGCGGCGGCGCACGGTCGGCACATGTGTGCCCCACGCCAACTCCACGGTAGCGAACGGTTGTCTCAAGCGACGCCGAGGTCGATTAACCTGGCAGCCTATTTGTGAGTGGAACCACCGTCAGTAGATGCTCTGCGATCGACCGGCTAATCGGCCGATCCGCAGGCGTTGATGGAGGATCCGTAGCGCCTGTAGGATACTGAACCGTACCCGATCGACGCAACTGCGCCGGGGTTCAGCAATCCCCAGAGCTATGGACCCATGTTCATGACAGCCAAACCAAAGCCGTGAACGTGCCAAACACCAGAGGAAAAGCCACACGCCCTATGCGATCTATCTTCTTCACGATCTCATCTTGCCCTTGGGTCCGTAGGTAGCTAGCCCCTGCCATGACGAACAGCGTCAGAACTACGATACTAGTGGTCCCCAGCATGAAGTAGTCGAGACGGGTAAGGTAGGAGAGCCGAGGCACCAAGTTGCCCAGCATGAAACGATACGCGATTAGCGTGAGCATGGTGGAGACAACTACACCGACCCGTGTAGGCACGACAGACGGATCGATCCAAAACACGGTCCAGGCCATCGACACGATGGCTACTAGCGGTATCAGCACCTGGATGACGTAATATCCCCTTTTGCGTTTGGCCTCGACGACGAGAGCCACACTCTGCAGCGGACCTGCTTGAGGCGTAGCCCGATACTCTTTGGCCACCAGCTCCGGTTCCGCTATGGTCCAGTCGCTAATGGACAGTTGCTCGTTGCGTAGCACACTCACAGTGGTATCAGGGATCAGCTCAACCCGATTTCCCCCCATTACCGGCGCCACGACCCAAACATTGAATTGCTGCCGATCCAGGGGGAAATCCTTCAGGTTCATGGTCGCGGAGAAACGACCCGTGAGTCTCACCGTGTACTGTACGTTGCCGTCCGCGTCGACGTTCACGACCTCCGGCAGCGAACGGTTGGCCGCCCGTTCGTTAACTATGACGAGAATCGGGTGCCAGACATCATCCAGATCCAGAGTTCGAATACCCTCGTAGTCACCCGCCAGCGTGGGATCGTTCCATCGGGCAGCCATGTACACGTCGGCGAAGAACGACTGATCGGCACCGGTGATCTCTACAAGATCGCCCAGATAGATGTAAACACTCACTCGTGGTACTTCCTGCCTCACCTGCACAGGAGCTGCCAGGCCTAGCAGTGAGAGAAAGGCGAGTGTCGCGTTCACCATGTTGATTTGACTCCCAGTATCAAGGATCGAAGTGCCAAGGATGGGTCGAAACTATTATCGTACCCGGTAAGCTTCAACCGCTCGAGGATGCCACATTAGGCAAAGCGGTTAAGCAAAGAACAGACTACACTTGACGAACGACGCCCAATCAGCCATTTACCAGTCCTTGAAAACGTCCCTAATAGTTCTCTCATATAATATGGAGTTTTATAGATGCTGAAGAAGTCACTGATGATTGTCGCCCTCCTCATGGCGGTCAACACTGCCGCCAGTGCTCAGGCGAATCTCATGGAACTCGTTCGCTCGGACATGCGCACCCAGGCGCAGACCATAATGACCGCCGCGATGCAACTCTCGAACGACGATGCGGAAAAGGTCTGGCCGGTGTATCGCGAATACGAATTGGAACGGTCCAAGTGGGGAGACCAGCGCCTAGCGTTCATCAAGAGTTACGCCGAACAGTTCGAGTCAATGACCGACGAGGCCGCAAAGCAGCTAGTCGACCAGTGGTTCAAGCTACATGAGAACCGCTTGAAGCTCTGGAAGAACTACTACAAGAAATTCGAGAAGGAGATCTCCTCTTCGGTAGCCGCGCGGTTCATTCAAGTTGAGAACCAGCTCAACATGATATTGGATATCCAGATCGCTCAAGAGCTACCGCTGATATTCAAGCCAGAGATGTAGTCGTAGGATCCAGCCCCGAAAGTCATCAACTGGGTGTTCATTTCGGGGCTGGACCACCCGGCCCTCACCGACGTCTCACCAGTACCGGTCGTCCCTGATTACCGCCGGCGTTGTCCCACGCAATCGTGCCAGCCGCTCCTCGATAACCGCTACTGTTGGCGATCGCATCTCGCAGTGCCGCCCGGTTAATCCCGCCCTCCGTGAGAGCCTGTACTAGTAGGTTTACCGCATCATACGTGTATGCGGCACTCGGTGTAGGCTCTGCGCCGCAACGTTGCATGTACGCCCGCGCGAACGCTGAGTAGCCGGGATTATCCGCACCCGAGAACGGCTGCACGTACAGGATCTCCCCACCGTAGTGCTTGGTGAGATCCGAGAGCTGCACTCCCGGAATCCACGGCAGCAGTACTGGGATAGAGACTCCACCACTCTGCAGTTCATCCAGCAGCGAGAATGTCGCCACCAGAGGCATACGCACAACGATGCCATCTGGATCGAACGACCGTGCGCGCCTTACGATCTCCGCGAGGTCGACATTGGTCGGCGACAGCTCGAGGTGAAACGCTGGTGGCGCCTCGACAGCATGCATCTGATCGAGCATCTCTTCTGCGAAGATCCGTCCATCATGATCGACTGACGTGATCAGACCTACCTTCTCCAACGACAACTCCTGCAACCCATCACTTACGATTGTCTCGGCCTGCGCTTGATCGTTGGGGGGCAACCTGAACATCCACGGGATCCGGATATAAGTCAGCGTCGGATCTGCCGAGACTGGTGAGAGCAAAGGCAGCCAGGCCTTCGCTATGACCTGTTCCGCAATGTGGGTGGCATCACCACTCACCGAGCCTATCACCGCCCACACACTGTCTGCGTACACCAGCTTGATCATCTGCTTGGCGCCGCCACGCCAAGGGTCGTCATCCCAGCGGGTCACGATTCGAAGCGGTATTCCTGCGAATCCTCCGTTGGCATTCACCTGTTCGACTGCAAGCTGAGCCGCTCTGTACATCGGACCGCCGACGGGATTGCCGCTATCGGTCGGTGCAAACAAACCGATCCGTATCTCGTCCAGCTGCGCGGGATCGATGGTCGCTCCCCGCGATCCTGAAAAGTCAACTGGCGTATCCAGAACAGTGGGAGCCTGTTGCGGATCGCTCGGCTGAGGAGATTGTGTGGTGTGACCTACTGCGTGGCAGGCAAGCATGACGCCGACTGACGGAGTCCAGATCCAGCGCATTACCTCAG
>JAUVRV010000051.1 GCA_030597435.1 Gemmatimonadales bacterium
AACATGTCGGTGATCTCGTTCAAGCGCATGATGCCTTGCGCGCGATACATCATTGCACCTACCGTCAACGCGATCAGCACGGCCCAGAAAGCCGACACCGATCCGTTGCCGTTCATGATGTTCCCGTCGCCCGTCACCCGCAGCAGGATCGGAAGGGCTACGACCATGGCAACGATCGGCACCAGCATATTCCTCTGATGGGGTTGCACTCCCTCTTTGACTGGAATCGAGAGAGCTTCGCCCGCAACCAGAGGTTCGGCGCCGTCTCGCAGCACCTTGCCTTCTTCGCGCACCCGACGTTCGGCCTTGGCCATCGGCCCGAAGTCGCGATCTGTGGTGCCCACCACGAGCGCTGCGGCGACTGCGAGGATGGCGTAGAAGTTGAGTGGCAGTGAGGCTACCAACAGCGCAACCGGAGACCCCACGTCTTGAGCAATGAGTAACCCGGCCACGTAGGCACCGAAGGTGTTCAGTGGTATCAGCATGGTCTTGGGCGAACACATGCAGTCGAGCACGAAACTCAACTTCTCACGGGAAATGCGCTGCCGGTCGAACAAAGGTCGCGTCACGGCACCGGACACCAGCACACCGATGGTCGATTCGACCCAGATGACGAGCGCGATCGCCCAGGCCAACACGCCGGCCGACTTGCGTGTGTTGACGAATCCACGCTCCGTGACCCAGTCTACGAATCCGCTCATGCCTCCGGAGTACTGTGTGAACGTGAGCAGCGCACCGATCATCACGGTGAGCATGATGATCATGGTGCGTTCGGGGTCGGCGAAGATACCAACCAGGCTGTCGACGGATTGGACCAGTCCTGCAAACGGATTCCAGTCGTTCAAGATGGTCCACGCCAGCCAGATGCCGGCCAGCAGCGACGGATAGACCTGCTTGGTCCAGATCGCGAGTCCGATCGCCAGGACCGGTGGCAGGATCGCTAGGAGTCCTATGGCTTCGGCATCCATGGCCGGGTTACGCGCTAACCGATCTTGCAGAACGCAGCGCCGTCACGCGATCGATTCTCGTATTTCCGCGGTGGCCCATCGCAGCGCATCGGATAGGCGATTGCGCTCCCGCAGCAGCTCCGTGTACAGCAGGTGTGACAGCTCGTTTTCCGGTGATGTTGCCGCGAGCAGCCCAAGATCGTGTAGGGCTGGAACGGCGCTATTCAGTGCGTCCAACTCGTAGCGGTCTTGTTCGTAACGACCGCCCGCGGTTTCGAAGGCAGGCAGGAGAATACGACTCAGCCGCTTGAGGGTCTGATTCACTCTGGCGACGGTCTGGTCGTCCGTTGGCGCGGCAGCGGCATCATTGAGTTGACTCACAGCACTGACGAAAGGAGCTACCGGCAGCTCGAGATCGAACCGACTATCCGCTACGCCTTGCATTTCAGCGACAGACTTCTCGATTCGCTCGGCAGTCGTAGCGAAGTCCATCGGGAGAACGCGTGATGTGCACATCTCCCACACATAGGTTGCGAAGATGTTGGCAGTGTCGCGGTAGCGATCGCGGTCGATCTTATCCAGCGTATCTGCCGAGCTATGCCACCACCAACTACCACGCGCGCCACCCCACTCGGCAATTTGTTCCTTGGAGAAATGGAACCGTCCCTCGAGTGCCGGCAGACCGAGTCCAAAGAACGGGTGCTCGTTGTCACGCGTCAAATGCCGGTGACCGGTCTCGACGCCGAGTATCTTGCGTTCGACTCGCTGATGGAAGGTCTGCAGCTCCGGTGTCGAATCGCCCAGATAGAACGAGCTGTGAGCGAAGCCGACCGAATCGACGTTGAAGTACGCCACCGCGTGCTCGTCCAACTGGTCCCAATAGCGATCCGCGAACCACGTGGATCCCTCGTAGTCGCCCACCTCGTGACCGTTCCAGAATCCGAACACGATATCGCGCGTGAGTGCCCCGCGGTTCCGCGCGGACACGCGCGCCAACTCCAGTTTCAACGCGTTGCCTGCCGCGTTGTCGGTCATGCCGGGTTTCCACGCGTCGTAGTGACCGCCGATCACGAGGAAATCACCCATTGGGTTGTTCGGTGCCTTGATGCGGGCCCGTGGTTGGGTGAGCGGTCCCCAGTCACGGGTGGCTTGTGCAACGATGCGCGCGCGCACCGGGCCCTGCCGGAGCAACTCGATGATCTCGTCCGCGGCTGCGTGACTGATTCCAAGTGCCGCGATCTGGGGAACGTCGGGCAACGTGGCGCGGGTCGGGTTGCCCCACACACACTTGATGGCACCGCAGGGGATAGTGCCATACTCGGGCAGCCCCCAATTGAGGAACACGATCACCGCGGCTCCGTGGTGGGCTGCGATGCGCGCCTTCTTCGGGCGCGACGGACCGGCCGAGATCTCCGTCAGTACGGCTGCGCCGCGCACATCTTTGCCTTTGTAGTCTGCTTCGGAGCCACCACCCAGATACACCAGGTCGACTTCCAGGCCTTCGTCCGGCGTCGACACTATGTGGCCACACGGCTCACAGGGAAACTCTTTGACTCTGGGTGATACCAGTTGGAACGAACCGCGCTGCGGCACGCTGCGGTAGGCGGTGTAAGTGTCCAGCTTGGCGTCGAGCCCGTATCCGCTCAGGCGTTCAACGAAGTATTCGCCCGCCCGTTCCTGATCGGGTGTACCGGAGATGCGAGAAGGTGCGTTGTCATTGAGCCAGTTGAGGTGGGTCCATACTTCGTCGAGCGAGATATCCTGCAGGACACTCTTCAGCGACATGAGTTGTATCCTCGTTTACACATTGGTGCGTTCTCAGTCATAGGTAACGATGATCTTCACCACGTTCTGAGGCTCCCGCTCGAGCAACTCGAATCCATTCTCGATCTGCGAGAATGCTACACGGTGGGTAAGGAGTTGCTCGATACCGGCCAGCGTCCCGCGTTTGATGGCGTTGAAATACCAACGCGCCAGCTTGCGTACGTCGCCACGGCCATCAGCGGTGATCATCTCCAATTCTTCCAAGTGAAACTCGATGCCGAACAGCGGGTGTTTGGGGTAGTCACCCTTCAGTTGGGAGAGTACGCAAAGGCGCCCGTTTCTGCGTAGCGCTGTCATGCAATCGTGCAGCGCCTCAAAGGAAGCAGATGTCTCGAACGCTACATCGAACAGGTCGGGCCCGTAACACTGAACGATGGTCTCGGCCAGGCCTGCTACCGTCGGGTCCAACACGTCGTCAGCGCCGAGTTTGATTGCAAGGTCGCGCCGCTGTTGGTAAGGGTCGGTGGCCACGATGCGGCTGGCGCCGGAGAGTCGGCTGGCCATCACCGTCAGAAGCCCGACGAACCCGAGTCCGGTGACGAACACGTCATCCCCGATTTGCAGGCGTGAACGGCGGATGCCGTGCAACACCACCGTGGCGAGCGAGTAAACCACGGCCTGCTCGTCGGTGATCCCGTCCGGGACAGCAATGAGGCGGTCCTCGGTCAGCACGAACTCTTCCGCATGCCCGTAGTGACCAACCACCCGCTGTCCCACCTTCAGCGAGGTGACCTCACTGCCGACAGCAACGACCTCGGCCAGTTTCTCGTAACCGATCATGCGAGGGAACTTCGCCGCGCCGACACGACCAGGCTGGAATCCCGGCTCGAGTTGTGGGTCGGTGCCGAAGTACCAGGCGCCCTCCGTGCCGGCGCTGATGGCACCGAGCAGCGTTCGCACCCGAACATCGTGAGGTCCGAGATCCGGAAGGATCAGCTCTTCGTAACGGAGGTCACGGGGACCGTGGAGCTTCAGGACTTTGGCCATTGTCATGATCGTTGGTGGGGTCGAGGGAATCTACCGGTCCGAGGGGACGTCACAACAGGGGAGGCACAAAGGGCAGAGGGGGCAGGGGCACGCGTCGCCGAATGCAGAATGATGAATGTAGAATGTAGAACCGGTGGCCGGGTTGGGCGGTGTGGTCGGGAAACCGGGATACCGGGATACCGGGCCACCGGGTTTAGGTCCTTACATCGATCGCCATTTCCCGTAACTTGTTACCGCTACGGATCGTCTTTCGTCCATCGTCTTGGGAGTTGCAGCTTGCGATCCGCAATTGAATGTCGGACGGCACCGTGTGTCGTATTGCTGGCGACGCTGCTCACCTTCGTCCACTCCATGGCAACCCATGCGCAGGTGACTCGCTATCCAGACGTCAACTACGACTCGGTGCGGGTGTTTGGCACCGAAGCCGACTCGGTCAAGACAGCGGTATTGGGTGGTTCTCTCGGGTTGGCTTTCGGATCCGGTGAAGCGCTCGACAACACGGGTCTCGGTTTCGGATTGCAGCTCGGCGTAGGCTACTCCTTCGGAGCGCTGACCGAGATCCGGGTTGGAGCTGCTGCGAGTAGCTTTTCCGACGAATTGGGCACCGATGACGACTTGACCAACAATAGGGTTACGGTTTACGGCCTGTTCGTCGAGAACCTCTACAAGAAACGAGTTTCCAGCTTCATCCTGCACGGCGGTTTCCGCGTGGTCTGGATGTGGGAGTCTCGCAGCATCTATACCAACACACTCAACGGTCCCGGTATCGGCCTGTTTGCGGGTGGAAGACGACCCATCAATGCGCGCGTCTCACTCGAAGCAGGTATCTCGTTCACATCCATCTCATTCAACGGCGCAAACCTCCCGGGATTGCCGGACCCTGACAGTCAGGCCAACGGAACCGTGTGGGTTATACGGTTGGGCCTGGCGTACTTTGTGAACCCGGAGCGGTGACGGACTGCTAACCTGCGGAGCTCAAAGATGCGACTGGCACTCATCGTGGGCGAGACACGTCTGACTGACGCGGGTGAGCCGGTTGTGTGGGATCTGGTACTCAAGAGTGAAGACAGCTTCTGTTGGCATCGAACCGACTGGGAGCAGGGAGGATGCACGAAGAACAACGCACGCTGCTCGTAGCGGTCCAGCGCGGGTCCACCTCCAGCAAATCGATCGGACGGATCATCTGCCTCTGCGCACTCACGAGTGCTTGGAGCGCTGCTGCCGCGGTCACGCAAGACACCGCTCATATCCCGCGCTTTGAGATCGGAGCAGAGGCGTCCTATGCTCTTCTCGAAAGAGGAGTGATCACCGTTGATTCTTGGGGTGCTGCGGTGCGTTTCGGAGTGCGCCTGCGGGCGGCGGGGCATACGGCGTTGCAGCTACATGTCGCGCATGCGCCGATGCGGCAGGACCCTTTCACTCCAGGACTCACAAGTCTCGAGATCGACTTGGTCCAGTCGTTGCTGCCAGTCCAGAGGGTCAAACGACACGCGAACGTGTTCGGTTCGATTGGAGTCGGCGCATTGGCTACAGATGTGCAGTACCCAGTATCGCAAGTTGATTGTCTTCCGTCCCCAAGTTGTGGATATGGGGTCACCAAGTATGACGGTGGGATAGAGGCGCTACTCGTGGTTGGCGCCGGTGTAGAACTCGGCATCATTCCGCAATTACCTCTAACAGCTCGAGCACAGTTGGTGTTTACGCTGGGCGCACAGGAGCCCGGCGCGTACCTGCGGATCGGTCTAGGTGCGATCTGGCGGATCGGGTGATGTTTAGTTAGGAAGGTGTAGTGCTCTCCGTTTCCTTCCCCTTCTAATCCCTGTCCAAGGCAATGCCAGTTGCGATGGTCCTCCGTTCGGCGGATACTCCATTACAAGAGTGACAAACGGCTACTGACTGAATCATGCCTTCGTTGACACGCGGTGAGTGATAGATTCGATTATTCAACCGACGTTGGCAGAGGGGATTCCATGATCGAAGTCGAGAACCTGCGCTTCCGCTACGAGCGTGCGGCCGATCTCACGGTTCGGGGTATTTCGTTCGAGATCGAAAAGGGCGAAGTCTTCGGTTTCCTCGGGCCGAGCGGCGCGGGCAAGAGTACCACGCAGAACATCCTGGTCGGCTTGTTGAAAGGATGGGAGGGAAGCGTTCGCGTAGAGGGGAAGCCCCTGACCGATTGGGGGGGTGAATACAACGAGCGCATTGGAGTCAGCTTCGAGCTGCCCAACCACTACTCCAAGCTCACAGCACGCGAGAATCTCGAGTTCTTCCGGGCGCTTTACGCCGGCGAAACGTCGTCCCCTGAGGAGGTGCTCGGGTTGGTCGGTCTTTCCGATGACATCGACAAGCCGGCCGGTGAGTTCTCCAAGGGGATGAAGAATCGGCTCAACTTCGCGCGGTCGCTGCTGAACAAACCCGGCCTCTGGTTCATCGACGAGCCGACCTCGGGACTCGATCCGGTCCTTGCACGGCACATCCGCGATGTTGTTCGCCGTCAGAAAGACCGCGGTGCTACCACGTTCGTTACCACGCACGACATGGTCACCGCCGACGAGATCTGTGATCGAGTGGCCTTCATGGTCGACGGAGAACTCGTGGCCATCGACTCCCCCGAGGCGCTGCGCCACCGCTACGGCAAGCGCGAAGTAGAGATCGGGTGGAGCAGCAATGATGGCAAGGAGTCAAGGCGATTCCCGCTGGACGGTTTGGGGGAACAAGCTGAGTTCCAACGCATCCTGCGAGAGGAGCATATCCTTTCGATCCACTCGCTGGAGACGACGCTCGAGGATGTCTTCGTCCAGGTGACCGGCCGAGGCCTAGGATGAGCCGGTTCGCGTCGGCGCTGCAACTCGACGTCCGCCTGCAGGCGCGCAGCCGGCTGTACGCCATCGGTATAGCGGTCGCGATTCTCATGGGATTGGCGGGACGCTTCATCTTCCGGCCAGAGAACGCGGGACTGATCCTGCCCATCTTCTACCTGCTCGGCGTTGGCGGCACGACCTTCATGTTCGGTGCGTCGATGCTGTTACTGGAGAAGAGCCAGGGCACACTCGAGGCGCTACGGGTCTCCCCGCTGACCGCGGCCGAGTATCTGCGCAGCAAGGCGGCAACGCTGACCACCTTTGCGCTGGTCGAGGGCGCAATAGTGTTCGCTTTGGTCTATCGCGGCGGCGAGATCAGCCCCGTGGTCCTCGTTGCCGGCCTAGTCGTGCTCGGCCTTTCCTATACCTACATTGGCATCGGCTTGGCCAGCTCGTTCGACAGCGTGACGGGCTTTCTCTTCCCGTCAGCCACGGTAGTCTCCGTGATCCTGCAACTGCCCTTCCTAGGCGCTCTCGACATCGGGCCCAGTTGGCTCTGGGCGATCATCCCGTCGGCGGCTCCCCTCGCGCTGATGCAAGCCGCATTCGGTGCCGACATCTCATGGAGCTACGCCATCGGCGTTTCGATTCTGCTGGTCGTGGTCAGTGTGTTGTACGCGCACGCGCGGTTCAAACGGTACGTCGGTCTGCACGGGGATTGAACGGTGAGTCATCTCATAATCGCTTTCCTGCGCACCGACCTGCGACGTGTGGTGCGCGACCGGTTCATGCTAGGGCTAGTTGGGATGGCACTTGGGTTCGCGGTGGCAGTGCGCTTCGCCCTACCGGCGATCGCGGGAGAAGTTGAGTCTTTCGACCTGGAAGTGTACTTCCCGCTGTTTGTCAGCTACGTGGTGGTTTGCGTCGCGGCACTGATGGCGGGTGCCGTCGGCGGGTTCCTCTTGCTGGAGTCAAGGGAGGAAGCGACGCTGCGAGCACTCGTGGTGACGCCGGTGCCACTGCAGACGTACCTCGCCGTGATGGGCGGAGCACTGGCGGTATTCACGGCGATCCTCGCGCTCGGGCAGTCGGTGGTGATAGGGCTGGCGCTGCCGCCGTGGCCGGCGATCCTGGGATGCGCGCTCTGCGGTGCTGCGTTCGCACCCGGGATCGCGCTCTTCCTCGCGACTTTCGCCAGCAACAAGGTCGAGGCGTTCGCGGTGATGAAAATCCTCGGCGTCGTCAACATGATCCCGCTCGGCGCCTGGTTCCTGCCGGAGCGGTTGCAGTGGTTGTGTGGCTTCTATCCGCCCTACCTTGTCTGCAAGGCGTGGTGGACGGCAGGGGCGGGCGGTTCCTCCTGGCCGCTGTGGCTGTTGGCGTCGCTGCCGGTCACGCTTCTCTACCTCTGGCTACTCGGCAAGAGGTTTCTGCAAGTCGCGACCAACTAGTCTGCTCTTAGCGCCTCGACCGGATCCACATTCGTTGCCTTGCGGGCGGGGAAGTAGCTGGCGGCAAGCGCGGCGGTCGCCAACAACAAGACTGCCATGACGAACATCATTGGGTCGTGGATGTCGGTCTGATACAGGAAGTTGTCCAGCAACCTGACGGCCACCAACGCAATCGCAACGCCTATGGCCAGCCCCGCTCCTGCCAGAGCAGCACCCCGCGCCAGCACTGACTTGACCACGTCGGCCGTGCTCGCGCCCAATGCCATTCGCACACCGATCTCGGCGGTGCGTTGCGCCATGGTGTACGCCAATACACCGTAAACACCTATCACCGCCAGCAGTGCGGCGAGCGCGGCGAGCAGCGATACCAAGCGGGTGCGGAACCGCGGTCCAGCAGCTGAAGACGATACGACTCGTTCGAGCTGCCTTACGTTTGGAGGCGGTACGCTCGGATCGAACTCGACCATGGCGTCGCGGGTGAGTGCGATTATGGCCTCGGGAGCAACCCTGGTCTTGATGATCACGTCGATGTTGGAACGGGGGGCCTGCGGGTACGGCATGTACATTTTGGGTCGCGGGTCGAAATCGAGGCCCTGATGACGCACGTCTTCGGCTACACCCACAACGGTCAGCCATGGATTGTCCGAATCTTGCTGCCCACGTTTCAACCGACGGCCTATTGGGTCCTCGCCAGGCCAGTGTCTCTCCGCCATACCCCTACTCACGATGGTTACGAACTCACTCTCGGCTCCATCCTCCCGCGTGAAAGGACGTCCAAACACGAGCGGTACGCCCAGCGCTATGAAGTAGTTGGTGCTCACGGCGCTGCGCTCGACATTCGTCTCCACAATCCCGCTAGCATTCTCGATAGTGGTTGTCCCGGAACTAGTGCCACCCATGAACGGCATGTTGTCGGCCACGGCTGCGAGCCGGACTCCAGGTACCGCTTCGAGTCGCTCCAACATTGACGCTACGTATCTGGCATTGCTCAGCTGATTCTCGGACAGTGTGGAAGTTGGGCGGGAGCTGGCCGCGCGAGCTGGCCGCGACATTGTCTCAGACGGCAAGCGGAAGTCAAAAACCACAACTCGCTCGGCGTTGAATCCGCGCTCGACCGAAGTCAGTTGCAGGAAGCTCTTCACCAGCAGACCAGCGCCCACCAATAACACGAAGGCCAGTGCGATCTCCGAAACGACCAATGTACCCTGGGTCAGATTGCGACGTCGTCCACCTGTGAACCCGCGACCACCATCCTGCAGTGTCTGCGCTACGTCGATCCGCGCCGCACGGAACGCTGGGAGCGAACCCACGAGCAGACCGGTGAGCACGGAGACCAACGCGGTGAACAACAGAACGCGATGGTCCAATGTGACCTCCTGTAAACGCGGTAGGCCGGAGGGCAGTGCAGCTATCATCGGCTTGAAGCTCGCGAGGGCGATCAACACACCGGCGGTACCACCCACGATCGCAAGTACCAGGCTCTCGCTAAGCAGTTGACGCAACAGTCGTCCACGCCAGGCGCCAAGTGCCGAGCGGATCGCCAACTCGCGACGCCGTTCCGTGGCGCGCACCAAGAGCATATTGGCGATGTTAGTGCAGGCGATCAGTAGCACCAGACCAACGGCTCCGAGCAACACGAGCAGAATGAGTTGTACGTCTCCCACTACTTGCTCGATACGGGGAACCAAGCGGATACCGAAGTCGGGATTATGATCCCTGGATTCAACCATCCGCTCCGTGAGCAATTCCATCTCGCGCTGGGCCTGACCCAGGCTGATGCCAGGTTTCAGCCGTGCAATCGCAGTCAAGTATTGACTCGTGCGCTCGCTCAACTTGGACTCCTCATCGAACGTCACCCACAGGTCATGACCGGTACTGGGAAAGTAGAACCCTGCCGGCATGATGCCGACTACGAGATGAGGAGTCTCACCCAGGCGTATTGTGCTTCCCAGAACAGATCGATCGCCTCCGTACCGGCGCTGCCAGAAGCCGTGACTCAGCACGGCCAACGGCGTTGTGCCCAGCTCGTCGTCTTCGGTCACGAACGTGCGTCCCAATAGGGGCGCGACGCCTAACGCTCGCCAGATTCCCGAACTGACCCGCGTTCCAAAGACGCGCTCGGGGCGGTCGCCGCCGGAGAGAGTGTATTGCCGGTCATCATACGCCCCGATGTTCAGGAATACGTGATTCAGTTCCTCCCAGTCGTTGAATGTTGGCATCGATGCCGGAAACTCTTCGGCCCAGGATCTCAAGCTCAGGTTGGGAGAATCGAACCAATTGGTGTTGACCTGCCACACGTTGACCAGATGACCCGGTTCCGGGTAGGGCAGGGGACGCAGCAATACTCCATTCACGATGGAGAAGATCGCGGTCGTTGCTCCGATGCCGATCCCAAGTGTCAGTACTGCGGTGAAGGTGAATCCGACTCGCTTAACCAGACCACGAGCGCCATAACGGAAGTCCTGGAGCATGCCGACAAACAGAGCCCGCGGCTGGAATGTCGATCGCAGCGTGCGATGAGGCCGCAAGGCAGAGTGATGAAACGGATTGAGGCACTGCAACGCCTGATGCCAATACCACCGATTTGCTCGGCGAATGTCGACCTGGGCCATTTTCGCGAAGCGCTCCGCCAGGTCCCAGCGAATAACGTCGCGCACTTCCCGTGTGGCAAACCGCGCGACGCAGAACTCGGCCAGCCGAGGAGGTCGCCGCCCGTCCGGGGCAGTTCCGGTACTCATGACTTGCTGGTTCTCGCCTTCAGTCGGACACCGGCCCAAAGGCTATCGTACATCGTGCGGGAGTTGCGTAGCGCAGTAACACCGGCGGGCTTCA
>JAUVRV010000111.1 GCA_030597435.1 Gemmatimonadales bacterium
ATGGCCGCGTTCAGATGGAGGCGCGCTACGACACCGGTGAGTTGATTGAAATCGAGATGTGGGACGAGAATGGGGAGTCGCTACCCCCTCCCGATCCTCGGCCGACAAATCGATAGAGTTGACCCGAATTGTTCCCGAATAGCCGCTCCCGTCTCCCTCGCATTATTGTGAAACATTCTTCATACTATACTGGGTCCATTGCATAGACCTTTAAAATGATTGTAGCTTGTGCTCCGAATTAGTACGGATGTCCGTATCGGAAGAGGAGTGAGCCGTGCAAACAAAATTGTTGGTGAATCTGAAGTGGCCGGTCTTTGCCGTGGTCTCGTTGATGGTTGCCGCTGCTTGTTCTGAAGACACGGTGGTCTATAAGGATGGGGAGCCGTTCAACCCACCGGCTGACTCGGTCTCGGGCTTCCTCGGGTACTACAGCATCGAGGCCCAACAGACGACTTGCGGCAACTGCCACGCCACCGTGCAAGCCGAATGGATCGAGACCGCCCACGCGCACGCATGGGAGGGCCTGCAATCCAGTGGCGGTGCCCAGGAGTTTTGCGAGGGGTGTCATACGGTAAGCGAGCTGGGGAACCACCTGACCGCGGCGTCCGGCTGGAACGCAGTCAAGGACTCCACCTATTTGGACGTGCAGTGCGAGAGTTGCCACGGGCCGGGTAACAACCACGTCGGCTCACCCACCACAACGCAACCGTTAGCGTCGATCGCTGTGGATACGGGTGCGACCAACGGATGCGGCGAGTGCCACGAGGATACTCACCACCCGTTCGTGGAGCAGTGGCGTATGTCGAAGCACGGCTCCGGAACGAGCTTCAGCCGTGGTGGTAGCTCGGGCTGCGACGAGTGCCATAGTGCCCAAGGCGCGCTCCAGCAACAGTTCAACTCGAACACCAACTACGTGGAGAAAGACGGCGATCCGCTGCCGATAGTGTGTGCCGTCTGCCACGATCCGCACGGTGGCCCGTTGGACGGACAGCTGAGGGCGCCGGTGGGAGAGGGTACTTCCCGGAGTCTCTGTATCATGTGTCACAACCGCAAGACGGTTCCTGCTGCGGGCACGCGTGGCCCGCACGCAGCTCAGGGGCCGCTCGTTCTCGGTGAGCAGGTCGCCTGGTGGCCTGACGGCTTCGAGTGGCTCGATGGACTAACGAGTAGCCACGGCGACACCGATGTAAATTCGGACCTCTGCGCGACGTGTCACGTAGTGATGTTCGCGGTCACGGATGCAGCGACCGGCGATTTCGTGTTCAACAGCGTGGGCCACACGTTCGAGGCGATCTCGTGCCTGGATGCCCAAGGCATCCCCACTATGGGCCCGTGCACCGATGACGAACGTGATTTCAGCGCCTGCGCCGGGTGTCATGGGACCGAGGCGAACTCGCAGGCGATTTACGAAGGCTTCAAAGACGACCTCAACGCGCTGCTCGACCAGATCTGGGTCGATACCGACGGCAACGAGATCCTCGATCCGGCCCCGACGGATGCCGGCGTGCTGCCGCTGATTCTCCAGGTTACTGGAGACGACAAGCAGATCGATAGGTCAGACACGCTATTTACAGCCGCAGAGGGGATTCTCTATAACGCACAGGTGGCTGCGACGCATGATCGGGAGCTGTTCCTCCATGGGGCCACGATTGTGATAGATCAGGCCACGATGCTGCCCGACACGGTGAGCTTCTCCGCGCACCACACAGCCGGCAACGGCGTTCACAATCCGCCGCTGCTGGAGGCACTGTTGAAAGCTTCGATTCAGCACGCGATCGATTTCTATGGGATCCCGGTACCTGCGCCAGGTTTTGATCTCACGATCCGGGCTGATCGAAGTCAGTTCAGGCGTTAGCGCAGGCCCGGCTGGTTAACAGTTAGGAGATTAATACCGGCTCCGCCCTCGCCTGAGGCCGGGGCCGGTTGTGTGTAGCACCACCGTGCTGAAGACTCGGTTTGTGTTCAGTGGCCCGGGATGCCAACGTATCTCTTCCAGCGGGCTTGATCTTCACGGAGGAACGCAACTTGACCGACACGGGCAAAGCCGTTGATCAGGGGAACCTGCAGTCACGGTTGGGCTTCAACGACCTGCTGCTTGGAGCCGTGATCCTATTGATGGGCACGGGGATCCTGATGGCGTTGGTTTTCTACGTGCTCCCCGGCGAGCACCTGGAGATTCCGGAGATCCAGCCTGGCGTGAGGGTTACCAGGGAGGCCGACTTTCCGATCGGAGCGAGCCGTCTCGTGAGCTGGGGTGAGCGGACAATACTGGTGGTGCGAAACGGGGAGCAGTCGTATGCGGCGTTGCAAGGGACGTCGCCGCGCGATGGCTGTATCCTGCGCTGGGATGAGGAATCGATGCGTGTCGTTTCGCCCTGCAACCACGTTGTGTTTGACCTCCAGGGCAACGTAGTCACGGGTCTCAGCACCATACCTTTGCAACGCTATTCTGTCTTTCTCCGGGGTGGCGTCGTCTACGTGGGGCGTCCCTCATGATCAAGCAATGGTTGGCCCAGTTCTGGGACGATATCAAGTCCAGCACCGATGCCGGTCTGCTCGGCGTGGCTCGGTTCGTCGGTCTGTTGTATGGGCCGATCGGTCGTAACTTGCGGATCGACGAGGCGTGGCGCAAAGCGCTGCGGTATCGCCTCGCGGCACATGTCGGTTGGCGCCACGCGTTGGGCGGAATCACCTACCTGCTCCTGATAGTGCTCGTGGTCACGGGGGTCCTCCTTTCGTTCTACTACAGACCGTCTGTCGAAGAGGCATATCCCAGCGTCCAGCACATAGTGTCGGAGGTCTCGTTCGGGTGGCTGATCAGGGATCTCCATGCGTGGTGTGCCAACCTCGTCGTCATCGTGGCGTTGGCCCATATGGCTAGGGTCTTTTTCGAGGCTTCGTACAAACCGCCGCGCGAGATGAACTGGATCGTAGGGCTGGCGCTGTTGGGAGTCGTGCTCGCTTTCGGTGCCACGGGTTACTTGCTGCCCTGGGACCAGTGGGCCTATTGGACGGTGACGGAAGTGCTCGATGCCGTTGCCATGATACCGCTGGTAGGTGGGTTAGTGGCGGATGCCATTATGGGTGACGCAATCGTTTCGGGGGCTACTCTGAGCCGTTTCTTTGCGCTCCACGTGATTGTCCTTCCGTGGATCACTCTGGCTCTTCTGTCATACCACTTCACGTTGATTCGGCGCCGGGGAATCGCGCCGCCAGTGTCAACTGACAGTGGAGGCAGCAAGTCGCGACTGAGTGGCATGCGGCCCGAGGAAGCGCAAGAGCCGGGTCGACCGTTCTTCCCCAACCACCTGCTCCGCTCCTTTGCCGTCGCTGTGTTGACTCTCGCAATTGCAATAACGCTTGCGATCCTGTTCCCGCGGCCGTTGGGCGACGCGGCGAATCCCTATCTGTTGCCGAACGAGCTGGTCTCCACGTGGGTCCCTGTTGATGTGTCGTTGGCGCTGATCCGGTTCACGGGCCTATGGGGACTGACCGTTTTCTCGATTCTCGGTCTGAGCCTTGTCTTACTTCCGGTGTTCGATAGGCGACCTGAGCGCGCTCTGCGTCAGCGCCCGGTGGCTGTGGCATTCGGCCTGATATTCTATGTCGGGTTCGCTGCCGCCTGGATTGTGGGTCAGCAGATCAGATCGGTTCCGCCCTCAGCCAGGCCACAGCCCGAAATCGTGGGCGAAGAGGGCTCACCGGGTGCGGAACTGCCACTACCGGAGCTGGGACCAACACCACCCGTGCCCAACCCAGAGGGTGCCGGGAGGGAGCCATGAGAATGCCTTCATTGGTGGTGACCTGCGCCGCTCTGGGAGTGCTTCTGGGGATGCCTGCGGATGTCACCGCGACGAACAGCTGGCCAGTTGCCGAACAGCAACAGGTCTCCGATACAACCTACGGTTGTCTCATATGCCACGCCGAGAAGCGGCGGTCCTTCACCATGGGGATCCACTCGGAGCGCGGTATTCAATGTCACGACTGCCATGGTGGCAATCCCGCTTCCTTCGAGAGGGATGTGGCGCATAGGGGGCGGTTCCTGGGCAGCCCCGACAAACTGGAGACGATCCAGCTATGCTCCACGTGCCACGCCGATGCAGGGCAGATGCGCCAGTATGGTCTCCCCGCCGACCAACTGGCTGAGTTCAGAACGAGTCGCCACGGTCAGTTGCTGTTGGAGAGGGGTGATGACAACGCCCCAACCTGCACCGACTGTCATGACGCGCACACGATCCTTCCCTCGGAGGACGCGCGCAGCAACGTGCACCCCACCCACATCGCCGCGACCTGTGCGCGCTGCCATGAAGACGAAACCCTGATGGGTGGTTACGGCATACCAGTGAATCAGTTCAGCGAGTACAGGGAGAGTGCCCATGGGAATGCTGTGTTTGAGCAGGCGAATTTTGCCGCGCCTACCTGTACCGGTTGCCATGGCTCGCACGCGGCCCTGCCACCAGGAGTGACAGAGATTGTCAACGTATGCGACAAGTGCCATGTGCTGATAGGCAGGGCCTTCAGCCAGGGGCCACACGCCAGCGCAACGCGCGAGGGCACGCTGCCCGGATGTTTGGGCTGTCACTCGAATCACGGGACCGAACGTGTCTCACCAGACGCTATTGCCTCTCTGTGCGCCAACTGTCATGAGGCCGACAGCAGGGCCGCGTTGACTGGGATGGAGTTGCAGGAGAAGGTGGTGTACGCGGTACAGGAGTTGGTCGCAGCAGAGACCGCCATAGCTGAGATGCTCGAAGCGGGGCATCAGGTGTCTAACGAGCGTTTCCGCTATCAGACTGCCCTCACGAGTTTTCTTGAGAGGGCGCAGGTCCATCACAGCCTCGATCTGGATCGGTTGGAGGATATCAGTTTGCAGCTGCGTTCTGATACCGAGTTGATTAAGGCTACCGCAGAATCCTTTGCCGAGGAACGGTGGGAGCACAAACTGCTGTTGGTGCCTGTCTGGTTCTTGACGCTCTCGGCCGTGGTCTTCGCGTGGTTCAAGCTGCGCGAGGTCGAACGGTAGACCATGGCTCGAATCCCTGGCGGTCTTCGGCGGTTCTCCCGCCCTGTGAAGATCCTGATTCAGGTTGGCGTGCTGTTCGTCATCCTCGCTGCGGTCGGAACGGTGGGCTTCATCGAATACAGTGCCCAGCCCGGCTTCTGCAACAACTGCCATCTGATGGACCCCTACTACGAATCCTGGGCTAGCTCCTCTCACAACAACGTCAAGTGTATCGAGTGCCATTACGCTCCCGGGATTAAAGCTGAAGCGATGGGGAAACTCCAGGCTGCCAACCAGGTCGTTAAATACATCACTGGTACGTACGGCATGAAACCGTGGGCTGAGATTGAGGACGCCGCGTGTCTGCGGTCGGGTTGTCACGAGCAACGGAAGCTCGAGGGAGTAGTGGCATTCAGGGGTGTTCGGTTCGATCATGCACATCACCTGGGCCAGCTTCGCCGGGGTAAGCAGCTGCGTTGCACCAGCTGTCACTCACAGATAGTGCAGGGAGACCACCTACGGGTTACCGAGTCCACCTGCTACCTGTGCCACTTCAAGGAAACGGAGCAGGGCGAGCCGATTGCTGGGTGCACCGGATGTCACGTATCCCTGCCTCGCGTAGAATCGGCGGACGGATTCGTGGTCGACCATCCGCAGTACGTAGAAGACCTGGTGTCATGTGTGTCGTGTCATGACGAAGTCATTCAGGGCTCAGGCCTGGCCGAGCAATCCCGTTGCTACAACTGCCACAATGAACCCGAACGGGTGGAACAATTCGCGAACACCGAACTGGTTCACCGGACCCACATATCCGTTCACAACGTCGAGTGTACTCAGTGCCACGTTCCGATGGAGCACAGGCTGATCTCGCTCAAGCCAACATTCGACCTCGATTGCCGCGCGTGTCACCAGGGTACCCACGAGGCTCAGCAACGTCTGTACGCCGGATTGGGGGGTCACGGCACCGAAGATATGCCCAGCTCCATGTTCCTCGCCCGTGTTTCGTGTCAGGGCTGCCACGGCCTGCCGACCGAAGTGAAGGGGCACGAGCAGGTGCAGGCTGCCGGTGAAGCCACATGCCTCTCGTGCCACGGGATCAAGTACGCGAACATCTTGCCTGCGTGGCAGCAGGAAATGGATCGTAAGCTCGATCGGGTCGATAGGGTTGTGAAAGCGGCCCGAGCGGCGATGGGTTCCGCTGCAGTGAGAACGCGTGCTGCGACCGACAGCCTCCTCAGCCTGGCAGAGGAGAACGTGGAGTTTGTCAGGGTGGGTAAGGGTGCACACAACGTTGCGTTCGCCGACGAGCTACTCAGGTCTTCGCTGGACCTGGTACGCGAGGCGGTTACGGTTGGGCAACTGCCCTACGTTGTCCCCGATGTCGACGTGGGGCCGCGGTTGAGCGAAAACGTATGTCTGAGCTGTCACGTGGGTATTGAACGCCAGACGGTGCGCTTCGCTGGCAGGGATTTCAATCACGAACGCCATGTGCTGGTGGCGGGTCTGGCTTGCACCGACTGCCATACGTCGCTCGAGGAACATGGAGGCACCAATTTGGAGGGGGTCGCGAGCTGTAACGCGTGTCACCACCGACGCATTGGGCCAATGAACTGTGCGCGCTGTCATGAGGGGGCCGGCGGAGCGCCGGAGGAACCTCGATCACACCCAACCGGAGACTTCCCTCACACGCCCCACATGGAGGCGGGTTTCCAATGCTCCATGTGTCACCAACCGCCTGCAATGAGCGCGACCGAGGTCCGGTGTGAAACCTGTCACGAGTTGCACCACCAGCCGGATGCGACGTGCATATCGTGCCACGATGACCGCGCCAAGCCAAAACACGCGTTGGCGTTCGCCCATCTGCAGTGCACTCAGTGTCACGGAGACAAAGCAGCCGGTCTCACCCGTTGGACTCGGCAAGTGTGTACCGTATGTCACACCGACAAGGTCGAGCACAATGCACCTGCCGATTGTCATCTTTGCCACGAGATGGCGCCGCTCGGTGGGTCGGCTCAAGCGGATACCACAGTATCAGAGATGAAGGGGCTTGGAAGCCGACCGTCAGAAGATCCCTGCGATCTACTCTCCCACTCAGTGGGGCGGCACCAAATTCGGGTGGCGGGAAGGAATCCGATTCACGGGCTCTCGCGAGGGTTGATGCGGACGATTCTCACCACGGTCTTTGGACTCATCGTTGGTATCCCAGTCATGGGATCGGATCTTGCGTTCGCGCAGGATTCGCCAGCCTGCCTGATGTGCCACTCCAATCCGTTGCTCTTCCAGGGTGCCGAGAACCCGTCGCGGCTGGTAATCACTGAGGAGATGCATGCTGGGTCAGCGCATGGTGCGGCCGGCATGGAATGCACCACTTGCCACATGGGGCTGGAGTTCCCCCATCCGGAGGAACGGGTCGAGGTCAAGTGTTCCTGGTGTCACCCCGATCAAGGGAGGCAGCACTCAGCATCGCTGCATGGCCAGGCGGCAGCTCGCGGAGATCCACTAGCGCCGAGTTGCCAGGACTGTCACGGGGTCCACGACGTACGGCCGGATTCCGATCCGCTGGCGCCGACGCGGACGATGAACATCCCGTTCTTGTGTGGCGAATGCCACCGAGAGGGATCGCCTGTTTCACGGACCCACAACATCCACCAAGACAGCATACTCCAGAACTACTCGCTCTCCATACATGGCGAAGGCCTGTTCCGGCAGGGCTTGACGGTCACCGCGGTCTGCACGTCGTGTCACACGTCGCACCAGATCCTCCCGCACACCGATCCGGCATCGAGCATTCACCGCG
>JAUVRV010000053.1 GCA_030597435.1 Gemmatimonadales bacterium
AAGTCCTCTACCGTGACACCCTCTTCGCCGGTGACCTGCATCATCTGCTGAATGCCATCACCGCGTTTCAGGAGTTCCATCAACTCTTTCACGCGGTCGGTCCACCCGAACACCATCTCTTTATCGAACCAGGCCGCCAGCTGATCCAGGTAACGCGACCAGGAGAGCAGCGGATCGACAGCCGGATAGAACCGTTTGTACGCGCGGTCTGCACTCAGACCGAGAAACGCCTTGACCGTGCTGAGTGTCGATTGGGTGACCGGTTCCTCGAAGTTCCCGCCTGCGGGCGACACGGTACCGATCATTGTCAGAGCACCGACAGTTCCATCGTTGGTGCGAATGACACCAGCACGTTCGTACACTCCACGAATCGCCGAGTCGAGATAGGCTGGGAACGCCTCTTCGCCGGGGATCTCCTCCATGCGCCCCGAGGTTTCGCGCATCGCCTGAGCCCAGCGTGAAGTCGAGTCCGCCAACAGCAGTGTGTCATACCCCATCTGGCGGTAATATTCGCCCAGCGCAATGCCGGTATAGATCGATGCCTCTCGTGCCGCAACCGGCATCGACGACGTGTTGCATATGATGATCGTCCGATCCATCAATGCGCCACCCGATTTCGGATCAATGAGTTCGGGGAACTCGGTGATCGTCTCGACCACTTCACCGGCCCGCTCGCCGCACGCTACCACAATCACGATATCGACAGATGAATGGCGTGAGATCAAGTGCTGCAGTACCGTCTTGCCTGACCCGAAGGGGCCGGGGATGCACGCCGTGCCGCCACGTGCGATGGGGAAGAAAGTATCTATGAGGCGTTGGGTCGTGACCATCGGCTCCGATGGGTACAGGCGCTCGGAGTACTTGCGCCGCAGCAGCAGGTCAGGGAGCGCCCTTCTGACCGGCCAACGCTGCGCCATGGTCAACGGTCGTTCGCGGCCACCTTCCTCGCGCACCCTGGCCACGGTCGTATCGACGGTGCAGTTGCCACCCTGGATCCAAGTCAACTCAACGGTATCCGGCTCGTCGAACGGTATCATGATCTTGTGAGTGAATCGGCCCTCTGGCACCGTGCCAATCACGTCACCGGCATGCAGTCGCTGCCCTACTTCTGCCACTGGGGTAAACGACCACTTGTTCTCGGTGTCGAGTGGCGGCACCTCGATGCCTCTGGGCAGAAAGAAGCCATGTTGCACCGCGATCACCTCGAGCGGATTCTGCAGCCCGTCGTACACCTGGCCCAGAAGGCCCGGCCCCAGCTTGACCGAGAGCAGCTTGCCGGTCTGCTCTACGAGATCTCCGACCGCCACTCCTCTGGTTTCCTCGTAGACCTGTGCTTCGGCGGTACGACCCCTGACGCGCAGCACTTCCGCCTTGAGCTTCTCATCCGTGCCCTGCGGGCAAATGAGAACGACCTCATTCTTCATGAGGGCGCCGGGTTTGGCTCCGCCGTCTTCCAACTCTATGGTTACGAGCCCCTGCTGCACCGAGACTACTCTGGCGCTCGCCCGCTTCACTGATTCTTGTGACATCTCAAACTCCCAATAATCGGCGCTGTTGTTCGCGCGGTGCCGTCGGTCACGACAGCGATGCCTCGAACAACTCCGCATGCTCTCCCAATCCTTCACTCACTAGCCGATTGAATCTCTTCTGAGCCAACTCACCGTCATACGCGGCCCACCGATCAATGATATCCCAACGCAGCACGTACAGGGCAACCGCCTCGAAGCTGAAATAGTGGCCCTCCGCGGCGCGTGACACGTACTGCCAAGCGACACCGAGCAGTTCACGCTCGAACCCCAGCGTGTCGTTCTCACTGATCAAGCGACTGAATTCGGCCACCCATGGCATGATGCCGCCGAGCCCGAAATCGGCAGACGACCACTGCTGCTCTATGTGTCTCACCCACCGTCCGTAGCCCCACCGCTCACCTCGACTTGGGGGCGGTCTGCCCAATGTTCGCCGCCGCAAGCCAGCCACCACCGTGCGAACCTCCAACCGCCACGTGAGTACGTCGCGCAGCGTGCTACTGCGAATCCGTGGTATGAGATCGTGCGCATGCTCGAGGATCTCCCGGTCCGTGATGTCGAGTGGTAGCCGGTCCCACCGCATCAGGTCTTCGATCTCGGCCAACTCTGCCCGATCGTCGGGCTCCAACATCGCCAATCTGCGGTCCAGTCGCAGTCTGGAAATCGGGGTCTGGCCGCTGGTGAAGTACGGCCGTAGCGGTGGCAGACTCGCCATGAGCATGTAGTAGCGCGGCGAACGAGCCATCTGATTACCGACCCCTCACCAGACCAGGCCTTCCATTACGGCCCGGAATCGCGGTTGCAGGTGCTCCAACAGAAGGTCCGCTATCGCTCGGTCGCTCAGATCGAGTTCCAATTCCTCGTCTTTCAACCTTATCCGGATGCCACGGCTACCGGGCTCGAGCGTGTCGATGATCACGCCGTCACGCCACGTTGCGCTGGCGATCTGTTGGGCAAACTGACTGAGTTTGCTCTCCAGCTCCTCTGGCCGGCGCTGCAACTCTTCGAGCCCAATGACCTCGGGTGGCAGCAAGACCTCCACGTGCTCCGCCTGATCCGCTTGCGAGTCGTCACGAGCCTTCCCCGCCACCTCGACGATCAGTCGCCGCAGGAACTCTTCATCTACCAGCTGCTTCGCGACCAGTGACCTCATCTGGCCCTCGAGCCGCTTCCTCAGAGTCTCGCGCATGCGCAGCACGGTGTCGCGCATCGCCACTCGTAGCGCGTCTTCACCCGAGGCCTGAAGCCGCTCCGATTCCTGATGAGCCTCTTCCACAATGGCCGCGGCCTTTTCGCGGGCGTCCTTGATGATCGTCTCGCCCTCCCGCTCGGCCTCGCCGATGAACTCGTCCCTGGCCGCGCGACCCGCCGCTACACCCTGTTGTCGTAGACGCTCGATCAGTGCCTCGACACCCGAGGAGGTCGCCTCGGTGTCCGCTGACCCACCAGCCGGACTCTTATTGTCTGCCATTCGTTGCCCCCACTGTTACCCGGCCAAACTTCCAGCCAACACCAACGCAAAGACGAACACGAACACCGCGAAGCCCTCGACGATCGCCGCGGGAGCGATCGAGAGACCGAACACCTCGGGCTTGGCCTTTGAGGCGTTTATGGAAGAAGCCAGTGCCTTTCCCTGGCTAATCGCCGACATCATGAGACCGACACCCGTGAGAATGCCGATTGCGGCAAGACCCGGTGCGGTCTCGACTGTCACCGGATGGGCCATCAAGGCAAACATCACCACGATTCCATAGATCGTCTGAGACGATGGCAACGCGGTGAGACCGATGAAACGGCCGTACCCGCTTTCAACCTCGAGCAGTGCGCCACACGCTGCTTGCCCGGCAATCATGCATCCCACCATGCTGCCGATGGCTCCAAGGGCGAGAGGACTGAAGGTCCCCGCCCAGCCCAACAACTCCATCACTGCGTCCACGATAGTGTCTCCTTTCTCCGGAAGGCCTTGAACGTCTCGCCCTCCCCGGAAACCCCCCAATTGTAAAACTCAATGAGATTCAATCTCAGGCCATGTACCACACCGCTGATGATAGCAAGAATGATGTTGAGCACGTGACCGAGAACCAGAATTGCCAATCCGAACAACAGCCCGATGCCAGGCGTGTCCATTGCCTGAACCGCTAGCTGATTGAACGTGACGGCAAGTGATGCACTGGATAGTCCCAGTGCAAAGAGACGCAAGTAGCTGAGCACGTCTCCAAATGCGCTCGAGAGTCCCATCGCTGCCTTGAGACCGTCGAACAGTCGCCAGAGTAGATCCGTGCCACGTTTGAGTGGTCGCTCGCTACTGAACAGGAAGATCAAGGCACCACCGGCACCCATCACCCACCACGCAACATTCGTGAAGGGACTGTCCAAACCCAGCAGCATGACTGCGATACCGGTCAGCACAATGACAACCCACCCAAGCGGCGCCAACGCTACCCAGGAGCCGCGACGATTCCACGCAACCATGAGATTGGCCAGCACGACGTGTGTTCCCCCCACCACAACAGACAGCTTCATCATGCTATTGAAATCGTTGATCTCGAGGACCTTGAGCGAGCCAACAAACGAGTCTACCGCAGGGGCGACCCCGAAATAGCTGCCTACGAGGACACCGTAGGCCACCGAGGCTCCTACAATGGAAGCCGCCAGACTACGCATGCGTTTGCCGGTATCGCTCCGCCCCATCTTGGGCCACAGGAACGCCAGCCCGATCGCCAAGAGGGCCGCGTACCCGGCATCCGAGAGTATCATCGCAAAGAACAGCGCGAACGAGATGAAGATCACCGCGGACGGGTCCCAGTCCCGGTAGCCGGGCAGCTGGAAGAACGCAACCAGGTCCTCACCGGCGGCGAGCTTGGGCGGGTTCTCGAGTAGCACCGGCGGTGTGTCGTCCAACGCGGGTTCCTCTAGGGTACACGCCAACCCGTGTCGCTCCGCGAACTCGACGACCTCCTGCGCGCGTTTGACCGGAACCCAGCCCTGGACCGCGAACAGGTCTTCCGCATCAAGAGTCTGCGTACCGGCATACTCTAGTGCAGCACGGTTCTCGGCCCGAGCCATGTCATGCTTGACTAGCCCCAACCAACGAGTCAGCGTCCAGCGTTCCGCGACGATCTCCTCGGCTTCCGCCTCGGCCAACTCTTCCTGCCAGCGCAGCTCCGACAGCGAGTAGCGGCCGATGTCCACCGATGGAACTGGCATCGCTTCGGCCGAAGGTTGGGTTTTCGAAATCACCACGACGTATGCGTTGCGATTATCCTTGCGGACCATGTGCCAGGTCAGATCGCTCGCGCGCACTAGCTTCATCTTGTGCAGCGGTACTACATGAAACCACAGTCGCATCCCACCCAGCTTGGCGGGAGACGGGAGGTCAAAATCACCCCAAGGCTCGACTTCGCTGATCTGGTGCCTCAGTTCGTCGATCCGGTCGTGCACAGCGCGACGGCGTTGCTGATTCCACAGTGCCTTCTCGACGATCGCATCGAGGTCGTAGTCCTCATCCTCAGAGACCGGTCGCCGCTTGATCGGACTGTTCTCTAAATAGCGCAGTGCCTCGTAGGTGTCCTTCGGTTGCGCGGAGGGCAACTCGGTGTGGCGTTCCGATTCACGGAGATTGACCAGGTGCAGGCACCCTAGCTCCTGCAGGCCGCCGAGGATTGAGTCCTTCTGATCCGAGATCCCATACAGGGTTAGTCGCTTGAGGCGCAAGATGCTCACAGGATCCCCGCCACTATCCGCTTCTTCTTGGAGATCTTCGCCTGCACCACACCAGCCCGCTCCGTATCCGACAGATAGATCCGGATTCGCCGGATACTTTTGCGCGTGCGTGGAATCAACACCTTCTCAAACAGGTTGACACGCTGAGTGATTTTGCGGACACCGACCTCCAACAGATCCAACCGACGCCGCTCCACCTGTACGCGGATTCTGAGTTCCATAGTCTCTCGCAGCAACTGCGCCAACCTGTCGACCCAGTGAGGGCGACCGAGCAAGCCGTACTCGCGCACCTCGATTTCGGTCGACTCCAGGACCGGCAGCTTCACCCCCACTACGTTTCCCTGCCCCAGCGCCACGTGTTTGACCTGGACCAGCCCGGTGAGATCGACGTCTTCTCGTGAAGCCATGGGGAACTGCTCCGCAATCAGACTGTCGATCGGCGCGAGTTCTCGCTCGGTGATCTTGAGTGCGGCGGCGGCTTTCACACGTTCGGCGAGCAACTGCTTGCGTTTGAGATCGAGGGACGGCAGAAAACGCTCGAAGATCTTGAGTTGCTGGACTTGCTTGCTCAGCGTGGCCTTGTTCAGCGCCAGTCTTGCCATGGGCTACGCTTGAGCTGCCTGTTTGAAGTACTTGTCGACCAAGGATTGCTTCATCAGTAGTTCATGCGGCTCGAAACACTCAGACAGGGTCTGCCAACAGAAATCGAGTGCCTCTTCCAGTGGCTGTGCCACCTCAAGCTTCATGAATCGCTCGCGAAACAGGGTGCCGAACTTGAGCAGCTTGCGATCGAACGGTGAGAGATCGAACGCCATGGCCAGCTTCTGCTCGGCATCGCGGGCCCCAGAATAGAACCGGATCATGGTGTTCATGATCTGCGAGTGGTCTTCGCGTGTCACCTTGCCAATCACGTGCTGCTTCAAGCGTGACAGCGAGCCGAAAGGATCGAGTACTCCATCGTGTAGGTAGTACTGGCCTTCGGTGATGTAGCCGGTGTTGTCCGGTACCGGGTGCGTCACGTCGTTTCCCGGCATCGTAGTAACGGTGAGAAGCGTAACCGAACCGGCGCCGCGGAAGTCGCAGGCTTTCTCATACCGGCGTGCGAGGCGCGAATAGAGGTCACCCATGTAGCCCCGATTGGAGGGGACCTGCTCCATGGAAATGCCGATTTCTTTCAGAGCATCGGCGTAGGCCGTCATGTCGGTCAGCAACACGAGGACCCGTTTCCCCTCTTCTACTGCGAACCGCTCGGCAACAGCCAGCACCATGTCGGGCACCAACACCCGCTCCACGATGGGATCGGACGCCTGATTCACGAACATGATCGTCCGGGGAAACACCCCGGCGTTCTCGAAGGTAGTCCGGAAGAAGTGGTAATCGTCAAACACCAAACCCAGACCACCGAAGACCACTATGTCAGCGTCCGCCTGGATCCCCACCCGGGCCAGGAACGCATTGTATGGCTCTCCTGCCACCGAGAAGATGGGGATCTTCTGACTCTCTACCAGGCAGTTGAACACGTCGATCATCGGCACGTCGGTGCGGATCATCTTGGAGGCCAGTACACGACGCATCGGATTGACGGTGGGGCCGTCTATCTCCACCCGGGGATCCAACGAGAGATCGGGACCGCCGTCGATTGGCTCGCCGGTGCCACGGAATACCCGACCGAGGATGTTCTGAGAGTAGATGACCTCGAGCGGGTGCCCGAGAAATCGGGTGACTGCATCGGTCGACAGCCCTTTGGTACCAGTAAACACCTGCAAGGATACGCGGTTCCGATCGATCATGATGACCTGGGCCAGCGACTGTTCGCTCCCTTCGCCTTCGACTACGGCGAGGTCGCCCAGCCGGACAACCGATCCTTCAGCAGTGGAGGCCTCCGGAACCGAGACCTTGATGATATCGCCGACTATCTCGAGTACGTGCGAATAACTGACTAGCGACTGAGCCATCGCTCTGTTTCCTCCAAATACCCGCGGTAGCCTGTCGGTGTATCCGGTGGAACCAATCCGCGATTCTACTTCACCGGTCCCGGTCCGACGAGAGGGACGGATCGGAACGGATTGCGTGCCAAAGGCCTACCGCATTCACCTAAACTGTTTTAAGACAACGAGAACCACCGGTTGGACCAGCCGGTCGAACCCCCGATCACCGCCGCTGCCCCAACTAATATCGCTAGGGGGGGAAGCCCCTGCCGAAACCGCCTCCCGTTCGGCTCTGACATGGTCGCGACTGTGGCCCCCGAAGTATGTTTCGAAGCTCGAGGTGATCAATGGGTTCTGAATTCGCCGTCTACTTCCGGCTCGGGATCGAACACATCGCGGACCTGAGAGGATACGACCACATCTTGTTCATCGCCGCCCTCACGGCGGCCTATTCGCTGCGCCAGTGGCGCCAGCTCCTGATTCTGGTAACCGCGTTCACGCTGGGGCACTCGATCACGTTGGCCCTGGCAACGGTCGGAGCCATCAGAGTCAACACCACGTTGGTAGAGGTCCTGATACCGATCACCATTCTGGTCGCGAGTGTATTCAACATTGTCGACAGCAAGGTCACTCAGGACGATGGCATCGGATCCGACCGGATGCGGCGGCACCAATCGGTGCTGTATGTGTTGGCTGGTGGGTTCGGGCTGATTCACGGGTTGGGGTTCTCCAGCTTCCTGAGGGCGGTGCTGGGTGCGGAACAGAGCATCGTAGTACCGCTGCTCGCATTCAACATCGGGCTGGAGGTCGGTCAGATATTGATCGTTGCAGCGCTGTTTGCCGTTGGGGCCCTGATGACACAGGGGATCGGAATGCGCCGACGCGACTGGCTGCTGGTGGTGTCCGGAGCGACGGCAGGGGTGGCGCTGACGTTGATAATAGATCGGGTTCCGGGATGAGACGGGGAAAACCAATAGCCGGCTTGACACGTATGGGGACGGGGAACGGGGAAGAGGGAACGGGGAACGGTTTATCGGGGAGAACTACAGAGAACGGAAAGAGGTACGCATGCATTTTGAGGCTTTGAAACCACTCGCGGTCCGGTGTTTGCTCACAGTAGCGGTCGTTGCACTGCTGCCTTCGGGGGTTGGTGCGCAGCACTGGCTGCACGATGACAGCTCCAAGACGAACATGTCGATATTCCGGTCGCTCGACTGGCCCGACCCAACCGAGCTGCGCAACGCCGCCGGATCTCCCGGGCCACGCTACTGGCAGCAGAAGGTCGACTACCAGATCGAAGCCAGCCTGGACACGGTAGAACATGTGATTTCCGGGACCGAGCGCATCACATATCACAACAACTCGCCCGACCGGCTGCGCTATCTGTGGATCCAGCTGGACCAGAACGTGCGGTCCATCGAGCACAGCCGCTCGTACCAGGCGCGAGGCGCGCTACCCCAGGAGCTGTCTCCCCGGGCCCGCCAGTTTCTCGGTATGGCCCAGTTCGACGGCGGTCACGAGATAGCACGTGTTCAGCTGGTCGATGGTGGCAGGCTGGTTGATACGAGGTACATCATCAATGGGACCGTGATGCGCGTGGATTTGCTCGAGCCGCTCGAGGGCGGCGACGTAGTCGAGTTCGAGATCGACTGGTCCTATCGCATCCCCGATTCGGGGCGCGGCGGAAAAGACTTGGTGAGTGATGGCTGGATCTACGAGATGGCACAGTGGTTCCCGCGTCTGTCCGTGTATGACGATGTGAACGGTTGGCAGACCGACCAGTTCCTGGGGCGCGGCGAGTTCTACCTCGAGTTCGGCGACTACGACGTCAAGCTCACAGTCCCGGCCAACCACATAGTCGACGGTACCGGCGTGCTGCAGAATCCCGCAGCGGTACTGACGCAGACGCAGCGTGACCGGCTGGTACAGGCAATGACCAGCGAGGAGCCCACATTCATCATAACGGCCGACGAGGTGATGACCCCGGAATCGAGGCCAACACAGAGCGGCACGCTCACGTGGCATTACGTCGCCGAGAACGTGCGGGACTACGCGTGGGTGAGTTCCAAGACGTTTGTGTGGGATGCAGCGGGCTTTCGTTACCGACCGGGTGGCCGGCTGATAGAGGCCCATTCGTTTTACCCGCGTGACGCCATGCCGTTGTGGGACAGTGTCTCGACCAAGGCCATCATACAGACGTTTGAGACATACGGGAGGATGGCGTTCGAGTACCCCTACCCCAAGGCGACCAACGTCAACGGTCAGGCCGGCGGCATGGAGTACCCGATGATGGCGTTCTGCGGCGCCCGCCCCAATGCCGACGGCACGTATAACGAACGGCGTGCCAAGGGACTCATCTCGGTCACCATTCATGAGGTAGGCCACAACTGGTTCCCGATGATCGTGAACTCCGACGAGCGTAAGTGGACCTGGATGGACGAGGGCCTCAACTCGTTCCTGCAGTACTACGGCGAGTTGGATTGGGACCCGAATTACCACGGCGAACGCACTCCACCAAGGAACATTGTGGGGTACATGAGCGATCCCGATCAGGTGCCGATCATGACCGCTTCAGACCTGATCCACCGGGGCTTTGGTCCCAACGGTTACACCAAGCCGGCAGCAGGACTCGTGATATTGCGCGAGCAGGTACTCGGTGAGGAGCTATTCGACGCTGCGTTCCAGGAGTACTCACAGAAGTGGATGTTCAAGAAACCACAACCGGCTGACTTCTTCCGCTCGATCGAGGATGGTTCGGGCGAGTTGTTGAATTGGCACTGGCGTGGCTGGTTCTACACCACCCACTACAACGATCAGGCTCTGGCATCGGTGACCTCGCAGAGCGCCGAAGAGTTGATCGGTGATACCCAGCAAGGCCAAACGTATTACCGCATCCAGGCCCACAATGAGGGCGGATTGGTCATGCCGCTCCACATCCGCGTCAACTACCAAGACGGGACATCCGAGACGATCAAGCTGCCCGTGGATATCTGGCGCAACAACGAGCTGACGTTCACCTACGGATTTTTCAGCAACAAGACCATCGTGGAGGTCACGCTGGATCCGGACAACGTGTTTTCCGATATCAACCGGGACAACAACAGTTGGACGGCGCCGATTCCGTAACACCGGGAAAGGGAAGACATACGATGATCATTCACTTTCCCTGCGACCTTCGCGGGTGGAGCGGCCGTCTCGGGCTTACTCCAAGACAGCCACTCCACCCACTGCGGTAGGTCGCCCCATACTATGGTGAGCGGTCACAGATTCCTGACTCTGTTCATTCTGATCCTGCCGGCACTTCCGTTGAATCGGCACGGATCCGCTGAGCCCCATCC
>JAUVRV010000380.1 GCA_030597435.1 Gemmatimonadales bacterium
GCAACCAACTCCGGCATGAAGCCCATGCGCTCTCGTACCTCTCTCATGGTCTCCTGTGCCACAGCTCTGGCTCGCTGGGCCCCATCCTGAAGGATCTCCAACACGGGCTGTGGATCTCTCTTGAGTTCCGCCGCGCGCTCCCTGATCGGGGCGAACGTGTTGACCACATTTTCACTCAACACTTTCTTACAGTCCAGGCAACCCCAGCCCGCCGATCGGCACTTGGTCGCCACATCTTCCACGGTATCCGTGGGTGAGAAGTGTTGATGCAGCGAGTAGAGATTGCACTTCTCGGGTGTGCCGGGATCTGATTTCTTCACACGTGCCGGGTCGGTGACCGCCGGTCGCAAGCGTTGCCAGATGCTCTCAGCATCTTCCTGAATGCCGATCGTGTTGCCCAGGCTCTTTGACATCTTCGCCTGACCGTCCAAGCCTACGATCCGCCGCGCGCGGGTAATCGCTGGCTGCGGTTCGGGGAAGAACTCCTCTCCGTAGCGAGCGTTCCACTTGCGAGCGATCTCACGCATGAGTTCGATGTGCTGTACCTGGTCTTCACCGACCGGCACCATCTCGGCTTTGTACAGCAGTACGTCGGCTGCCTGTAGCACCGGGTAGTTGAGCAGCCCCGCCCGTACACTTTCCTGCCTGCGGGACTTGTCTTTAAATTGAGTCATCCTCTCGAGTTCACCGATTGGTGTCACGGTCGTGAAGACCCAGGCAAGCTCGGTGTGCTCGAGGACGTGTGACTGCACGAATAGCACCGCACGTTCGGGATCGATACCGGCAGCCAGCAGACTGACCGCCATATCCAGGGTCCGAGGATATAACTTGGCGGCGTCGTAATCCTGGGTTATCGCGTGATAATCGACGATGCAAAAGAAGCACTCATGCTCATTCTGCATCTCTACCCAGTGCTGCACCGCACCCAAGTAGTTGCCCAGGTGCAGCTCGCCGGAAGGTTGGATTCCTGAGAATACTCGTCGCATCGAAACAAGCTATGGAGACACCCAGGGGGTTTCAAGGTGCCACAGCCCAGCGAGTTGCTCCAGCTGGCACAAGCGGCTGCTGAGAAAGCTGCTCAATACATAAGGTCCGTCGATCAGCCCCCAGATCCAGCGTCGTGGGATCTAAAAGGGGCCAGCGACTTCGTTACCCAGGTCGATCGCGACTCAGAGCAGTTGATCACCGAGATCCTGCTGAATGAGTGCCCGGAGTCGGTTGTGCTCGGGGAGGAATTGTCACCCGACCCAAGCAGTCGAGATGCCGATCTCGTGTGGATCGTGGATCCGTTGGACGGCACGACCAACTTCCTCCACAGGTACCCTGCCTACGCAGTCAGCATCGCCGCCCAAGAGCGGGGAGTCCTGGTAGCCGGGGTAGTCACCGACATCCACGGTAGCGTTTCCTACACTGCTGCGGCTGGCAGCGGAGCCTGGTGCGGCGACCAGAGGCTCGGGGTATCACAAACCGATATCCCAGCCAACGCGCTGATAGGCACGGGCTACCCGTTCAAGAACCTCGAGCTATTGGACGAGTACCTGCGGCAGTTCTCCATGATCCTGACGTCAACCAGCGGTATCCGCCGGGCCGGTTCCGCTGCCCTCGACCTGGTGGACGTTGCCCTGGGTAGGTTCGACGGGTTCTGGGAACTGTCACTGGCACCGTGGGATATTGCCGCCGGAACACTTCTGGTACGGGAAGCGGGAGGCCTCGTAACCGACACCGAAGGTAGTGAGGATGTGGTGCGTCAGGGTCCTATCGTCGCCGGCAATCCGGCAATCCACGCTTGGCTGTTGGGGATGCTGACTAGGACTGACTCGACTGAGTGAGTATCCTGGTTCCGCCGTCTTCAATCACCACCGTGTGCTCAAAGTGCGCCGACAGAGATCCATCACTGGTGACTATAGTCCACTTATCGGCTAGCGTCTTGATCTCATGGGCACCGGCGTTCACCATCGGCTCAATAGCGATGGTCATACCGGCAACGAGGCGAGGCCCCCGCTTGGGTTCACCGTAGTTGGGCACTTGCGGCTCTTCGTGGAAACTCGTTCCAATACCGTGGCCGACTAGATCTCGCACGACACTGTAGCCAGCCGCCTCCGCCACCTGCCGCACCGCGTGTCCGATATCCCCTACGTGGTTGCCCACGACAGCAGCACCGATTCCCGCATCGAGGGACTCACGGGTCACCTGTAGCAGTTGTTTTGTGGCGTCAGCCACCTCACCCACGGGGATCGTCGTAGCCGAATCCGCGTGGAGTCCGCCGAGACAGACACCGCAGTCCACACTGAGAATATCCCCATCCACCAATACTCGCGCAGACGATGGGATCCCGTGAACGACCTCGTTGTTTATGGAGGTACAGAGCGACTTGGGGAAATCGTACAGACCCTTGAAAGACGGTCTCGCGCCGGGGTGACTCAGGATGAACTCCTCAGCCAAGTCATCCAGTTGTTCGGTACTGACTCCCGGCTTGACATTTTCTGCAACCAACGCGAGCGCACCGGCCAGAACACGGCCAGCGGATGCCATTGTCTCTATTTCGCGCGTCGACTTGATGGTTACCACGGGACACCAGGGTGACGGACAATCATACGAGATGAATACCCAAGCGGCACCGTCGTTACGGTGCCGCTCTCGGTGAACTCACATGTAGCGCCGCCGCCCGCGGAACTTCACCCGCCCATGTTTCATGAAGTCGTCGTAGTGACGCAACTGTGCATGCTGTTGTATCTGGACCCATGTGTCCAGCGCCACACCGACAATGATGAGCAGAGCAGTTCCACCGAATCGGAACGGCACGTTGAAAGCATCGAAAATGAAGAACGGCAGCAGGGCAACGATAGTGAGGAACAGTGAGCCCGGTAGAGTGACGCGGCTCAACACCTCATCTACGTAATCCGCAGTTGCTGCACCTGGTTTCACTCCGGGAACGAATCCACCTTGTTTCTTCAAGTTCTCAGCGATGTCAACGGGATTGAAGATTATTGACGTATAGAAGTATGTGAAGAAAATGATCAACAACGCATAGGTGAAGTAGTATATACCCGTTCCAGGCCGGAACGCCTCTGACATGGCCTGTAGCAATGGCTGGTTCGAGAAGGTTGCGATCGTGCCGGGCACGATGATGAGTGCCTGCGCAAAGATGATCGGCATGACCCCGGCAGAGTTGATTCGGATCGGTATGAACGTCTTCTGACCCTCACGGATTCGCCCTCGTCCCATCACCTTGCGGGGTATCTGGATCGGGATTCTCCTGGCCGCTACCGTAACTGCGACGACTGAGGCAATGACGCCGACCATCACGGAGCCAATGACTATGAGCTTCGGCAGTTTGATCACGCAAGACTGCAAGTAAACGAGAGTTCGGAAGATACCGGGCCACATGCCTTCCATGATCGAGAAGAAAATCATGAGGCTCATCC
>JAUVRV010000082.1 GCA_030597435.1 Gemmatimonadales bacterium
CAGTGACATCGATCCGCTTGAGTTCTATCTCACGTAGCACGATCTCTGCGTTGGTGATGATGAGCGTGTCCGTGCCACTGACCAGAGTGTCGTCGAGAATGGCACCATATGCATCAATGGCGGTTCCAGACCTGCTCGCCATTAGTGCGGTAGCCGGTTGCGTTGCGAACGAAACTTGGACGTTTCGAAAGACGGTCGGTGTCGTCGATTCGCTGCACGATGCAATGAACGCAACCAACGACACGGCCAGTAGTGCTTTTTTCATTTGTGTTCCTCTCGTTTACCAGACGCTGTACCTAATGGGTCTGATCCACAGACGCAACTGGCCACTGCATCATCCACACCCGACCCGTCCAGCCACCTTGCAGAGCAAGCCCGGGAGAACTGCCCCCGCGCTTGCCCGCTTGTTCCATGGTGGTCAGGAATTACCCTCATCATCTTCACCGTCGTGGTCGTCATCCTCGAATGCCTCGAACGAGTGCTTGATGTTCTCGTTGACCAGGCTTTCGTTGGCACCACCTTTGTTGGCGCTCTGCGGGTTCACCAAGTTACCAGCCCCGTCACGGAACCATGCGTCTATGTCGATGCTGATGGTCACGTTGACCTGCGTGGTCATCTCGTCTACCACGAGAGGTGGCACGAGATCGTATTCCTGCTCATCGTCGATGTCGTTCTCATAAGTGAACGGCTGACCGTTATAAGATCCCTGAATGCGAATCGTCTTGCCGACCATGTCGGGATATGCATCTCGGAAGTCGGCATCTGCCGGATCGTCGTTGCTGACTTTATGGAGTTCGAACTCGATCTCGTCATAGGTGCCGGTATCGGGCACGATGACGAATACCTGTTCCACGGATCCGTCCAACGGCAGATCGAGCAATATCGGACCAGTCTCGAACTTCTCACAGCTGTCGTGATCCACGGCAAGCGAATCACACGCGTCATCATTGATGCGCTCCATTTCAATCTCACGTAATACCAGCTCCGCTTGGGTGATCACCAACTCGTTCTGACCGTCAGACAGGGTGTCCGCACCTGCCAGCATGAACATGGCGTTACTAGCCGCGGGTCCGCCTGATAGAGTGGTGGTAATTGAAAGCGAGACCTGACCTGCACCGTTGCCGCTGAGTCCGGTGCCGTCACTGCAGGCGGCGAGTATCGCCGCGAATCCGAAAACTGCCCACATGTTGCGTTTCATTGTCGTGCCCTCCGGGTTTGTAGTCGGCGGCCGCTGCTTCGGTGCGCGGCCTCTGCCGGTCATACGGGCATAACGGATGCCGAACCCACTGCCGCTGGTTCATTGAGCTCAAGTTGTTGGATTAAAACGATTTGCGGCGGCGGCCCCGGCATTGGCGGGCCCAACCAGGTTGTATCAAAACGAGGCAGTCGCCCCGTCTCAGTACAAGTCGATTGTCCCGCCGAGGCGGGATCGAGGGTGGTAGGTCAGGAGGATGGTGATGTTTGCGGGGTGACTGCCTGCCGGCCTTCCATCTCGACCCGACTCCAGATCCCCGATCGGATTCGAGTTACCGCGCGCTGGAATTCGGGATCCTGACGCACCCGATCGAACAGCGCTGACTCGAGCACCATCGATTCGATTCCGCTGGGAGACAGCTGATATGCCCGCTCGATCCACGAAATCGTGGCAGGCACGTCCCCGATCCAGGCGAAGTAGCTGGCCAGGTCCTCGAGCTGCGTGACGTGTGTGAACACCGAGTCGGCCACAACACCCGATTCGATCTCGGTTACAACGGAGTCAACGATGGTGGCTGCAAGGGAGTCCTGCCCCAGCTCTGACAGGCATATGGCGCGTATGACTGCATGAGGGCCGAGGACCAGCTGCAGACATTGATCGGCCATGCCCTCCAACAGCAGTGCGCGCGCCTGTAACGCGCGCGGTAGCATCAAACTGGGTTCCAATGACGATGCCGTCTGAGCCTCGGTGATCGCCAGGTTGTAGTCGCCCAGTTGCAGTGCCCAATACGCCACGGCGATGTGGCGGCTGGCGGCGTTGGGATCCAGTCTCACAGCCCGTTTCGCCTCGGCAAATGCGTCTTCAAACCGTCCTGCCTTGGCCAAAGCACGGGCCGACCAACTGGGAATGCTCGGTGCGTTCGGTTGCAGCACCACGGCTCGGTCGAAATCCTGCGTCACGTCTTGAGTCGGCGCGTTGGAAACTGCCCTGACATAACCACGCGCGGCGAACGTTTTCGCCAGGGTGCTGTCGAGCGATATGGCGCGCTGAGCCAGCGCCAGTGCCATGCCGGCCGCTCGGTAGCCGTCGATCCCGATATCGTATCTGTACGTGAGTGACAGTGTGTACGCGGTAGATAGTTCTGCGTATGAGGCGGCGTCCTCTGGGTTCAGCAACAGCGCTTCGTTGAACCAATAGATGGCTCGGCGAATCCCGTCCGCTGTCCGGCGCGACAACCAGTGCCCTCCCAGCAAGTACTCCTCGTAACCGGGCCCCAGCTCCGTCTGCAACGTGTCGGCCGGCGCACTTATTCCGCCTATTGCGTCTACCAGTCTCGAACTCACTTCCTGGGCGATGTCCTCCTGTGCGGCGAATATGTCCGTCATGTCTGTGGTGAAGACATCTCCCCACAGCGTGGCATCGGCCTCTGCGTTGACGTGCTGAACGTTGGCCCGCATCACACCTTGATTCATGGTCAGTGATCCGCTGACCACATGTCTGACCTTGAGAGAATCAGCCAGTTGCGGTGTAGTGAGACCACTCGTGCTCAGAGCCTCGGCGGAATGGAGTGAGATGACTTTGAGCGGACCGATCCGTGAGAGTCTGTTGATGACCAATTCCGCTATTCCGGTCCCGAGGTAGTCGTTGTCTGGATTCCCCGTCAGGTTCTCCAGCGGCATGACTGCAACCGAATCGGTGTACCTGTTGCTGTCAGCTGTCACCGACTCAACGGGACCTCTCCACGGCTGCCACAAGACCGCTGCCAACAGCAACGCAATGACGGCTATGGAGGCATCCCGGGCCCAGCGGCGCTTGCGGGCCCTGGCGTCGGTGACCGCGGTGATGGGCAGAGGAGTGTTCCAGCTCGATCGGGCATCTCCACTTGCCTCAGCAAGTGCCTTGGCGAATTGCTTGGCAGACTTGAAGCGGTCGGTGGGCGACTTGGACAATGCGCGGTTGATTACGTTCTCGACCCCGACCGGTACCGTGTCCCTTGCGGCTCTGAGGGACGGCACCGGGTCCACCATCTGGCGTGCCAGAATGGTGCGAGCATCTCTACCGCGGAAGGGTGGCTCCCCGGCGAGCATCTCATACAACACGCAGCCAAGTGCATAGACGTCAGCGCGGCCGTCGACCGTTGTCTCGGCGGTGACCTGTTCGGGGCTCATATATGCGGGGGTACCCAACGCGACACCGGCCTCGGTGATCGGTTCGGATCCGGCAACGCTAAGGGCTCTGGCGACCCCGAAGTCTGTTACTAGTGCATGATCCGCATGTAACAGAATGTTGCCCGGCTTGATGTCGCGATGTACTACCTTGTGTTGATGGGCGTACTCCAGAGCATCCGCAATGTCGTAGGTGATCCGCAAGCTGTCGTCTATTGGGAGCTGGTGTTCGCGGGCGATTCTTGCACTTAGTGGTTCGCCAGCCATGTACGGCATGACATAGTACAACAGGTCACCGGCATCGCCTGCGGCGAAGATCGGGACAATGTGGGGATTCGTGAGCTTCGAGGCGAGATCGATCTCACGCAGAAACCGCTCGCGCCCCACCTGAGCTGTGATGTTGGGGTCGAGAACCTTGATCGCTACTTGCCGAGCCGGATGGAGTTCTCGAGCGAGATACACGGTTCCCATTCCCCCCCGCGCTATCTCGCGCTCGAGGGAGTATCGTTCCGGGAGTTCTCGCTGTAGCCGGTCGAACAGCTCGGTCATTCGGTGGCGACTCCTGAGAGAATCTCACGATACACGCCGCTCCGGTGCACTGGCTAGGCGAGCGCTTTCTCTCCTCAGTTGTTGCGGAGCAGCTCCTCTACGATCCGTTCTGCATCGTAGATGTTGCGCAAAGCCTCGATGATTGCCTCGGCCCGCACCGAAACCGATCGGGCACCTTCCGTCGTGTAGATGAAGTCTCCTGAAAGACTCTCGATGTTGCCGTCGAACAGAAGACCGACGATCTCACCGTTGATATTGATCAACGGACTTCCGGAGTTGCCCCCAACAGTGTCGTTGGTGTGAACCATGTTGAGAGGCGTGCTCATGTCGAACTCGGGCGACGGATTCAGCCACCGGTCGGGCAACGCCCAATCGTCCGAGCCCGAATGGGAGTAGTGACGGTCGTAGAGGCCAAAGAAGGTCGTGAATGCCGGTGCTTTGGTGCCATTGTAGTCATAACTGGATACGACACCGTCGGCTATGCGCAGTGTGGAGGTGGCGTCGGGTGCTAGGGCAGTACCGTGGACTTCGAAGAGTGCACGCGCAAGGCGTGCGACTTTGGCTTCCTCTTGTGTCGCCAACTCCTGGAAACGAATCTCCGCGTCGATGAATCGAGGCAGCGCATCTCGCATCAACCTGATTGCTGGGTCTGTGCTGTTGATCAGTGCCGCAGGATTGTCGAGCAAAGCTTTGCGTTGCTCCAAGTCCGTCACAGCCGTCGCACCATCTACGATCTGACGTGCTGCCTCAGCGGGTGTTCGCCCGGCGAGCGCAGACTGCACCCATGGATCGCCCGACCCGAGCCAGCTCGCGGCATCCTCCAATTGAAGCGCGAGTATGTGATGGTCGAGATCCGTGTCGAACGTCAGCTCCGCGAGTTCCGACTTGAGTCCTTGGGTAACGTCATCGTCGTATCCATTGAGCATCCGGAACGCATAGAGCGCCATTGTACCCGCGGTCGCCAACGTCTGCGACCAAAGTGGTCCGTCGAACCAGAGGCCGTTCCGGGTCGGGGCAAGTGTCGCCATCTGGGTTCGGATCTGGGCGATCTCCTCCCACAGAGTACCGTACTGCTGGTTCAGAGTCGGATCGTGCTGGACCGCGTCACGGAACTGTCGTTCGAAGCCCCGCTTCCGTCCCATGATCTCGGGATTCTGCAGCGCCTCGAGCCTTCCTTTGAATAGCTTGAGGGAGTTCATGTGACTGAAGTAGTCGTTGATATGCTCCGACCGCTGATCGGGGTGATGGTCCATGTATTGCGCTAAGGCGTCGGCGCGGCTCTGGTATAGCCGAACCCAGTAGGGTTCCACGTACTCAATGCTGTACTCGAGCTGTGCAACCGTATTGAGACGCTCGGTCGATCCTGGATTGCCGATGACAAAGACCGCATCGCCCTCTCTAGCGCCTGTCTCACTCCAGTCGTAGTGGTGGGTGGGGTGGTACGGCTCTCCGTCTGCATCGTAAACGCGAAAGAACGACACATCGAGGACGTAGCGTGGATATGTGAAGTTGTCGGGATCTCCACCAAAGTACCCGATCTCCAGCTCGGGAATGAACGCCAGTCGCACGTCCTCGTACCGCTTGTAGCAGTAGAGTGAGTATGTGCCACCGTTGTAGAGCGACTGCACGTCACACGTGAGGTCCAGAGCTTCACCGGCGCTGTCTGCAACCGACTCTTGTCTTTGCTCTCGCGCCCCCATCTCAGCTTCTAGGCTCATCATGGGAGCCACGGCAGCTTCGATCAGATCGGTCACGTCCCGCATCTCAACCAGCTGATCTACGTAGAGATCCGGGACTCGCCGCTCGTCAGCCCGTGTCTCCGCAAAAAACCCGGTGGTCAATAGGTCTTCGCCTTCACCAGACACGGCCGAGGCACCGTCGCGACCGCAGTGGTGATTGGTCATGATTAGCCCGTCAGGGGACACAAACGAAGCGGTGCAGTTGGGCAGTCGGAGAGAAGCAAGCCTCACGTGAGTGAGCCATGCTTCGGTAGGCCGAAATCCGTACGCTTCCGCGAAGTAATCGAGCGGCGTATTCTCGAAGGTCCACATCTTACCGGTGTCAAACCGTCCCGGTTCGAGGTACAGCACGTCAGGTGCTCTTACCCCGACCGCCAGGGTGTCGGGCAGATCGGCTACCGGTGCTACGGCAATTGGTGCAGCATCCGGGGTAGGCGCTTGCGGTGATGGCGCACTACCTGATGATGCGCAGGCGGCGGACAACAGCCCGACCGCAAGGGCACCAAATGACAAACGACTGTGTAGACTCATCGTTTCCTCACTCACTGGACGGCAGGTGCATATCTCGTGATCGCGTAAGGTACTACAATGCCGGGCCTCATTGGTTCAACGCCTTCGCTTTGGGGCGGGCGACGATATCCGCGGCGGTGTTGTGAATTAGTGGCACCTAAAGTAAAATATACCTGAACCTAATGTCATAACCGTCAACTGGCTTCATACATGGATACTGCGCGTTACATAGTGGCCGTCCTCATGCTGGTAGGCGTTGCCTATGCCATACCGTACTGGTTGATCGTTCACCCATTTGTACGATTCTGGCGCCGACTGGGGTTGCGAATTGCCTACTCGATTCTGATTGTAATAACCCTGGTTCTCGCCGTCGCGGCCTATCTGCTCAAGGACCGGATACTCTCGGTGGAGTACGGCACCAGCCTGCCGTTGATCGTGCTTGGTGTGATCTGCTACGGAGTCGCGATCGCGATCCAAATTCAGGTCACGAAGCACCTCAAGTTTCGCATTCTCGCCGGGGTACCGGAACTCGAGCCGAGCGGCAAGGGCGGTACTCTGTTGCAGCAAGGGATCTACAGCCGAATCAGACACCCGCGATATGTGAGCTTCATGTTCGGAATGCTAGCCGTAGCGTTCTTAACCAACTACCTGGCCATGTACGTCCTCGTGCCGCTGAGCGCTGTGGTGCTCTACTTTGTAGTGTTACTCGAGGAGAAGGAACTGCGGAACAGATTCGGGGATGACTACGTACGATATTCCAGCCGAGTGCCGCGGTTCGTACCACAGATGCGTACGGCCTGAGCTATCAGGCGCAGAATTGGAGACAGGACTATGTCGCCGGACAACCTACAGACGATTCCGGGAGTGGGGCCTAGTATCTCGCAGGACCTGAGGGAACTCGGATACGACAGCGTATCTAGTCTCGTGGATCAGGATCCGGAAGTCATGTACAGCAGACTGTGTGATATGCATGGGTATCAGGATCGCTGCGTGCTCTACGTTTTCAGGTGCGCGGTCTATTTCGCGAGCAACGAGTCTCACGATCGCGAGCTTCTGAAGTGGTGGAACTGGAAAGACGCCAAGCTCAAAGCTTCGTGAAGCGCGCAATTTCGATCTCGCTGTACGCCACACTTGCGGTTGTTCCAGCCCACTCTCCCGCACAGCAGCGTGACTCCCGCGCATACCTGACGCGACTCGAACGTGAGATAGTCGGGGAGCACAACCTCGCTCGCTCCGATCCGGCCTCTTACGCAGCGCTCCTTTTTGATCTCAGGCCTCGCTACGATGGCCGCAGCTTCGCGATTTCCGACAGCGTTGTGCGAATGACGCAGGAGGGGGTTGCAGCAGTGGACGAGGCCATCCAGTTCCTGGAGTCGACGGCTCCCGTACCCGCTATGCGAGCTTCACAAGGCATGTCGTTGGGCGCCCGCGATCTTGCTAGGGACCAGGGGCCCAGAGGGAGTACGGGGCATGTCGGCTCGGACGGCAGTCAGCCTTGGGACCGGGTCGCCAGGTACGGTGACTGGGAAGGAGAAATTGCCGAGAACGTTGCCTACGGTTTTGACACCGCCCGTGACGTGGTCGTGCAGCTCATAATAGACGACGGAGGTCGTGGGCGCGGCCACAGAGTGAACATCTTCAAGCCTGAGTTCCGAGTTGTGGGCGTTTCATGTGGCAACCACGCTCGATACGGGACCGTGTGTGTCATGACCTACTCGGTGGGGTACGCCGAGAATCCCTGATTCTTTCCTCCGTGTGGCTTCAGGTAGTTTGCGACGGGTGTGTACGCTCCGTAACTTCCACCGATCGATTTCATACTGATGCTGGAGGTTCTCGATGTCTCTGCGGGTCTCAATCCGGGTAACAACTCTCCTCTTCATAGCTGGCGCGGTATTCAACTCCGCACTCTCTGCCCAGACCGACAAGCGCCCCATCACTCCCGACGACTACGGGCAGTGGGAGCAGCTTGGCACCGGCCGGCTGTCTGGCGATGGCGCTTGGCTCACATATCAGATCAGCCGCGTCAACGAAGAGAACGAGCTGAGAGTGCGTCGTGTCGGCGGCGATGAGTTTTGGGTGGTGCCTTATGGAACGAGGGCGACGTTCTCGCAGGACAGTCGCTGGCTGGCCTACTCGATCGGAGTGAGTGAAAAGGAGCGCAAGAAGCTCGAGAAACAGAAGAAGCCAGTACGCAACGAGCTAGGGCTGCGCAACCTCGGCACCGGTGACAGTCTGACAATCGATGCGGTCGCGTCGTTCGCGTTCTCGGATGACGGTCAGTACCTGGCCATGCGCCGCTACCCTCCCGCTGGTGCTCCGAAGGACCGCAAGAGTAAGGGCGTTGATCTCGTCGTACGAACTCTGAGTAGTGGAGTCGAGACCAACTTTGGCAACGTGTCTGAGTTTGCCTGGCAGGACGAAGGTGGCCTACTGGCAATCGTCGTTGACGCCGAGGGAATGGCCGGCAACGGCGTGCAGTTGTATGAACCCTCCAGTGGCGTACTGCGAACTCTGGACTCCAAGGCGGCGCGATACATGGGGCTCTCTTGGAGGGAGGATCACGACGACTTGGCCGTGTTGCAGGTCCGCGGTGATGACGCGGCGTATGAAGACACGACTCATGTAGTACTGACTTGGCAGGGATTACAGGATCGAGGCATCCAGAAGCAGGTCTTTGATCCCGATTCGACCGCCGGCTTCCCCCTCGACACGCGCATAGTCAGCTATCGCAGCCTGCGTTGGTCCGATGATGGAGA
>JAUVRV010000278.1 GCA_030597435.1 Gemmatimonadales bacterium
ACCGCCTCTGCTTGCTGGTAGGAGCCGGCCCTTGCTCTCGCATAGGCCAGTCCGGCGGCGGCGTCCCTGAACTTGCCGCCTGACCGAATTGCCTCCTCGATGTGTCCCACGGCTTGCTCTGCTTCGCCTTGCGCGAGGTAGCTCCATGCAAGGCCATAGCGGGCCGGAGGAAAGTCGGGGTTTATCTCGAGGGTCTTGAGGAACTGCGTCTGGGCCCTATCCTGCTGGCGGGCCCAATAGTAGTGGTGCCCCAGATGCGTGTTCACGATCAGCGATATGGGGTCCAACTCACGGGCCTTCTGGATAGTCGCGATTCCCTCTTCTTGGCGTCCCATCCCGGCAAGGTAGAAGCCATACTTGAGACTGGGCTCCATGCAGCCGCAACCGAGCGCCATTGCTTGCTCGAAACATCTTTCGGCGGAGTCCCAGGCCCAGTCATACCAGAAGTGTGCCGATCCCAGGGTCGCGTACGCATCAGCGATGGTGTCATCTATCTCGAGGGCCTTTCCCGCGAGCTGTTTGGCGTAAGGAAAAGCCTCCTTTGGACTCATATCGCCTTGACCCGCGCCCAATGCGATCGAGAAATAGGAGTTCGCGAGGCCTGCGTAGGCCAACCCGAATTCGGGGTCGAGTGCGATCGCGTCTTCGAAGCTCTTGAGCGCCTTGGCGTTGCTATCGCCGGTGAACTGATTCCACTGGTAAACCCCACGCAGGTATAGGTTGTAAGCTTCCAGGTTTTTGGTCGGCTTGCGTTTGATGCTGGCTTCAACCGTTGGCGAGAGCGTGGCCTGTAGTTGACCGGCGATGTGACGGGCGACATCACTCTGGATCTCAAAGATGTCGGTTAGGTCTCGGTCGTAGGTCTCGGACCATAGGTGTGCGTCACTGTGTGTATCTACCAGCTGAGAGACGATCCGCACCCGATTTCCGGCCCGACGCACACTGCCTTCTAGCACGTGGGCCACTCCCAACTCGAAGCCGATGTCTCGCAGGTTCTTGGTCGTACCCTTGTATTGCATGATCGACGTGCGCGAGGTGACCTTGAGAGCGGTGATCTTGCTCAGTTGGGAAATAATATCGTCCGTGATGCCGTCACTGAAGTACTCATTCTCGGCCTCAGCGCTCATGTTGATGAACGGAAGCACCGCAATCGACTTCCGTGGGATCTCCTGTGGTGGTGTAGGGGTGAAGCGATGGGCGGTGTGAGGTTCGTGACCTGTGTGTGCGGCTGCCAGTGCGCCCGCGAAATCACTGGTTGAGGCATAGCGATCAGCCGGGTCCCACGCGAGAGCCTGTCGGAGCACCTTCGCAACACCGTCTGGCATAGCGCCGGCGTTCTGGGGGGTCAGTATCCGATGTTCCTGACCGAGAACGGGCCGTTCTCCGCAGATCATCTCGGACAGCACGCACGCAAGACTGTAGATGTCCGAGCGCGCGTCCACCTCTCCAGCCGATGCTTGTTCGGGGCTCATGTAACCCGGTGTCCCAATCGGCAGGCCGGCAATTGTCAGGTTCGGGCCGCTGGCGTACGCGGCGCTGAGGGCGCGGGCGATGCCGAAGTCCGTGACTAGAGCGTGGCCACCGGACAGCATTATGTTCTCGGGTTTGATATCGCGGTGAACGATGCTTACTGCGTGCGCGAACTCCAATGCGTCCGCGACGTCGAGGGCAATATGCATCGCATCGTCCACGGAGAGCGAGCCTTCGGTTATCAGCCGCTGGCGCAACGACTGCCCGGCAATGAAGGGCATCACGTAGTACAGATGTCCGTCGCGCTCGCCGGTACTGAAGATCGGGACGATGTGGGGGTGCGAGAGTTGCGACGCGATCTCCACCTCTCGCAAGAATCGCTCACGGCCGATCTGGCCACTGAGCTTTGGATCCAGCACCTTGATCGCCACGCGCCGCGGCGGCTTGTGCTCTTGTGCCAGATACACTGTGGCCATCCCGCCCTTACCAATGGCGCGCTCGAGAGTATACTGGTCTGCAACCGCCTGCTTGATAGCGGCGAAGAGATCGTCCACTGACTCCAACTCCCTGACGGATGTGAGCATACAACGTAAGCAAGGGGTGACGGGTATGACAGTGACGGGGGGTCGTGCCCAGTGGTTAACACTGTGGTCGGGCAGATTGTTCCGGGATCGGTGCGAGGTGGCGGAGGCAACCCCCGGGCCGCTCATCGGCTCCCGTGAGATCGCGAGGAACAAGTGAAACGACCGAGCAAGATCGTCTGTGTCGGCAGGAACTACATGGAACATGCCGCCGAGTTGGGTAACGTGGTACCGGAGCGACCGCTGCTGTTCATGAAACCGCCGTCGGCGCTAATCGGTGATGGCGCGGAGATCGTGCTCCCGAGCGCGTCTGAACGGGTCGAGCACGAAGGGGAGATCGGCGTGGTTGTGGGCAAGACGCTCGAGTCGGTGACTGAGGATGAGGCGGTCTCGGGCCTGAAGGGCATCACCTGCATCAACGATGTAACTGCCCGCGACCTCCAGAAGACCGACAATCAATGGACCCGCGCCAAGGGATTCGACACGTTTTGTCCGACCGGCCCACGGATTGTCGGGCTAGCGGATCTGCCGGACCTCGAATCACTCGAGGTATTTTGTCGAGTGAACGGTACCGAGCGCCAACATGGTCGTGCCGCCGACATGGTTTTCAAGATCCCGATGATCGTTTCGTACATCTCCCGCATCATGACCCTGGAAGCAGGCGACTTGATTGCGACGGGGACTCCTGCCGGGGTTGGACCGCTGCTGCCGGGAGACGTCGTTGAGGTGGAGATCCCCGGAGTAGGAGTGTTGCGGAATTCGGTTGTGGCCGGCAACCGCTAACCGTGGGCTACTGGGCCAGTCCTGTCGCCCACCGTATCGTAAGTTAGTTTGGTGAGAACGTCACCAACTTTCACGCCCTTCACAGGAGCCGTCGAAGTGAAACGCATTGGTTCGGCTGTACTGCTGGCATGTCTGCTTGCTCCTCCTGCACGATCACAACAGTTCATTCCTCTGATCGAGCCAGACCTGAGAGATCTGCTGCACGAGTCTCTGAGCGGCGAGGTCGCAAAGGACCATGTGATCGAAATATCACGTCATCATCGGATCCAGGGGGCACGGGGGTATCGAGACGCCGCTCACTATGTGCTGGAACAGCTTCATGATGCGGGGTTCTCCCAAGACAACGCGTTCATCGAATCGTTCCTGTCAGATGGCAAGGTCGTGTACCAGACATGGCAATCGCCTTCCGGGTGGGACATCGACTGGGCTGAACTCAGAATGGTGGCGCCATACGACGAGCGGATTGTAGGCTATCCCGAGATAGCGATGAGCCTGATCACGTACTCCAATCCGGGAGACGTGACCGCTGAGTTGGTGTGGGTTGGATCGGGCACACGGGACTCGGACTATGAGGGGAAGGACGTTGCGGGCAAGTTCGTGTTAGCCACGGGGTACGGTGGCAACGTGCATCGGCTCGGTGTATTGCAGTATGGTGCCGCCGGAGTGGTTGCCTATATCGACGACGACCGAGCCAAGGAGTTTCCCGACATGCTGCAGTACACAGGCATGTGGCCGCGGACCGAGGAGTTGGAGCAGGTCACGTTTGGCTTCAATTTGAGCAACAGGCAAGGTGAGCGGCTACGTGACATGCTGCAATCGGGTCAGCGCGTGATAATGCGCGGGGAGGTCCGTGGCATTGGTTTGGAGTCGTACTTCATGGACGTACCAGTTGCGCGCATTCCAGGTTCTGACCCCGATGCCGGTGAGTTTATTGTCAGTGCGCACCTGGATCATCCCAAAGAATCGGCCAACGACAATGCCAGTGGTTCGGCGGCAACGCTCGACATGGCAATAACTTTGAAGCGGCTGATCGATTCCGGAAGACTCGAGCGGCCGAAACATTCCCTGCTATTCATGTGGGTGCCCGAATGGAATGGCACCATGGCTTACATCGACGCTCATCCCGAGATGGCCGGGCCTGCCCTCGGTGGCAAACACCTCATGAACATCAATATGGACATGGTGGGTGAGCACCTCGAGCTATTGCACTCGCGGTTCATCATGACGAGGGTCCCCTATTCAACGCCCACAGCGGTGAATGACGTCGTTCTCAACATGGCACAGATGGTAGATGGGATGAACGTCCGGACGGCGCGAGGAAGCCTGTCCAGATTCAACTACCAGCTGACGCCGTACTCCGGCGGCAGCGATCACATGATGTTCATCGATCGGAGAATCCCTGGGGTCATGTTCGGTCACAGTCCGGATTACGCGCTCCACACGTCAGGTGACACTCCGGACAAGGTCGACCCGGTCGAGCTGGAGCGCACCGAGATCGTGGCAGCTGCATCGATGCTATATCTCGCTAATTTGAGTGCAGAGCAGGGGGTCGACCTCGTTTACCTCGTTGGCGCAGCCAGTGCAAAGCGGCTGGGTGCGAGCGGGCGTCGTGCCGGTCGGTTGTTGGCCGGATCAAGTCGGCACGACGGTCCAGCGGTGGACCTTTGGTTTGAGGCCGAGAATGTCGTTCGGCACGTCGCACAATGGGAGGGGGAGTCGGTGAGTTCTGTGCTCCACTACAATGACGCCGAGCCGGTTCGGCAAGCTGTGGAGCTGGCTCACAGTCAAATCGACGGACAGGAACGAGCGTTGCTGGAGGCGCTACGAAATCAGGCGAACTCGGTTGGCGTCTCGACTGGAGGGAGTCGGCGATCGACCGACGATCGTGTTCC
>JAUVRV010000306.1 GCA_030597435.1 Gemmatimonadales bacterium
CGTCGCGTCCCTCACCAGTCGATCCGTATCACCAATCTCTTTGAGTCGACTCCGAACACGATTACGCTGTTCGCTCACCTCGCGAAGTTGACCGGTCAAGTCTCGTCTCTTGCCGGCCGCCCGAGCCTCCTGCTCCAATCGCTCGAGTTCCTCTAGGAGAGGAGCGACACGTTTGAGGTCCGGTTCGAGTTCCTGCAGATGTGTTCGTGCATCCAGCGCTTCAGCCAGATCCTTGTCGAGCCGTTCAAACTCGCGCCTCGCTTCCTGCACATCTCGTTCGGCAACCCGAGACTCGCTATCGAGCGACAGAACTGACTCGCGCAACTGAACCATCTTGGTCCAAACCGGCCCCGCTTCTGCCAGCTTGTCCGTTGCCGCGTTCTTCGAGTCCTCAGCAACCTTCACGCAGTCGGTCGCAGCCTCGACGCCCAGCTGCGCCTGCGCCAATTCCCGGACCAATTCTTTCTCGTCTCCGAGACCCTGTTCCAGCCCAGCTAGTTCCGCCCGACGCCGAGAGCGAGTATCACGTAGCTTGTCTTGCGCCAACTTGAGCTTGTCGTACCCCAGAACTCGCGACAGAAACCGCGCTCGTTCAGTGGGGCCCATCGCACCCATCACAGCCAGCTCTCGCTGGCCCGTGAAATAGGTATTGAAGAACTCATCTCGGGTCATACCCAAGACCCGAGTGACAAGAGATGTCACCGCCTGCTGACTGTTCGCTATCGGTGCATCCTGACCGTCCTGATATAGTTCGGCACCGTACAAACCGCGCACCACACGGAACTCGTGTGCTCCCAGAGTGAAATCGACTTCGGCCTTGACCTGTGAACGAGCCGGAGCGCTGTAACGCCTAATCGAATCGCGGCTCCCTCTCGCAGCGGGTGTTCCGTAGAAGGCCCATGCTATGGCCTCGAGCAAGGTCGTCTTACCCGAGCCATTAGGCCCGACAATGGCCGTAATCCCCGGACCGAGGACCAGTTCGGTGTCGGCGTGTTGCCGGAAGTTGACGAGCCTGATCCGCTGCAGCTGCATCTATTCCTCTAGCAAATCCCGTTCGACTTCGTCCATGTAGCGATCGGCAAGATCAGTCAGCTGTTTTCGATCCACCTCTGCGGTCAGAGTGCGCCTGGATAGATAGTCGGTCACCAGCTCAGACAATGTCTGCCGGTGACCCGGAGCCCCAACCCCAATGACCCGACTCGGAGCGGGTCTTCTCACGTCGAGATTGTAGTGCAATGCGCTAGTCTTGAACTTCCGAATCTGCTGGTGGTCCATTTCTCGGGCGATCGGCCTCGGGACGTCATACACCACCTGCCGCACGATGTTGTCCTCGATACCCTGCCGTGCACTGGCAACACGCTCGGCCACAACCCGATCCAGATCTTCCGCTCCCAACCCTTCACCCTGAATCGGCTCGAGATCCACCAGATCACGAGCCAGCGAGATCGGCATGAACTCGACTTTGGTTCGATCCCCCAACTCGACTAGCAACCAGCCTTTCTTACCTCTTCGGCCCTCCCGAGCCTCATCGATGAGTTCTCCCCATGGGTTCGTACTCACGTACTCGAGTGACCCACAGTACCAGGCGTTGGCAGCGACTGCGCGAGCCACGTGGTAGTGACCCAACGCCACGTAGCTCCATGCATCCACGTTCAAATCACTGGGTTCCACCAGGATACCACCGTACTCCAATGAGGAACTCTCACGCGAAAGCGTACCGGCTATCTCTCCGTGGGTGACCAAGACCTTGTGGCTCGCTCCCGACTCGGGCAGGGCAAGGGACGATCTACTCACCGTCAATGCGGCGTGCGGTACACAGACGAGGGAAAGATCCGATCGTTCGAACGTCAGCTCCCGGGCGTCTTGAGCCACGATGTGCACTCCACCCAGCACCTCGAACAACTTGAGAATCGATCCGGTTTCCACTGACCGCGGAGTGTCATGGTTGCCGGCAACGATCACTATCGGGACATCAGGCAACCCTACTCGAAGTTGCTGCAGTTGATTGAAGGCGTGGAGGATCGCGGCGTTAGTCGGCCGAACGGAATGGAACAGATCTCCAGCGAACAGCACGATGTCAGGTTTGGCCTCGAGTATGGCGTCGACCGCATGTCCGAACGCATGCGCAACATCCGCCTCGCGCTGGTTGATACCGCTCGATGTCTGGCGGTAGTATTGACGGAAGCCAAGGTGCAGGTCGGCCAGGTGGGCGAGCTTCACCAGATCAGGGCTTCACTTGGTGGCGTGTGGTAACCTCGAGCCTGAGTTCCTTTCCCCCACCCCCAGGTGCGTTGCCGTCTCGTATGACGGATACCCGCGTTCTGCTCGTTCCACTCACGAAACGGTTCCACGCCGTCGACCAAATCATGCTGCCTGTCAAGTCACCGGCTGCAATCACGCGTCCCGGTCCCACCACGTCGACGAACGTAACGGCTGGGAACCGACCGTTGACAGTCACGAAACCCAACGTGTCTCGCGACCGCACGACGATGCTATCCAATACGACCTGAACGGTGCCAGACAGCGTTGGCTCCACGCTCTCGTTTCTGAGACCGGGTACCACTGACACTACTGTCGCGCTGGACCAGCTATCGCCTTCGTACAGCGCCTCGTCCGGCAGCTCGAGGCTTGGAATCCCCATCAAAATCCGCTGCAGGCCCGTGACACCGGACAACCGCCCCCCGCGAATCACACTCAGCACGCGCATACGAGTATCCAGACCAACCTGGGTCCAAACCGAGTCCATACCGGCAACTCGGAATTCGCGCCACCTGCCATCGGAGCCTCGAGTCCTTGTTCGCACCGAGTCGTAAGCCAGATGCACCACGATCTTGCCATCCGGCCCTTCCAGTGTGGTTGCCCTCATGGTACCCACGTCTGCGCTTTCGAAGCGATGTCCATCGAACGCCCAAACCACAGCATCGGTCTGGAACGCAGTGCGTACGACTGTGCCGGGAGCGGCCTCATACCTCAACAACAGGGTACCTTGCGCCGCTCCAACATACGGAAGCAGCGTTGCCATCAGGGCAAGTCCGAGTCCTCGCATCGTCACATTCGTACCTGCGTATAGGTCGTTACATCGAACCGTACATGTGAGCCGGAGTCCGGGGAGCCCTGATCCCTAACGCCCATTTCAACCACCGCTCGACTGGCACTGGACACAAAAGCGTTCCGAGTGGAAGACCATATCATCATCGCAGCCACAGATCCACGCACAGAGACCGTTGTAGCCTGACCCCCAACCGTAGATGTGAACTCGGCTGGTACAAAACTCCCACTGATCGTCATGTAGTACAAGGTCTCCCCACCTCGGGTTACAACACTGTCGAGCACGGCCTTCGCCAGTGAGTGCAACTCTCCGTCGGCTGGGACTCCCTCCTCTTGACCGACACCTCTCAACGGCGAAAGCGGATAGGACACCTCCGTCGACCAGGGCATGCCTGTTGCGATTGGTTCCTCGGGCAGGGTGAGTCGAGCAGCGCCCATCAGGCCTCTGGTCATGTGTGAACGTGATGCCTGCAGATAGGGACTGTCCATGAACTCGGCTGCCAACACGCGCATTTGCTGATCGAGTAATACCCGTACCACTGCAGTTTCCTTCTCGCTCACTCTCAGCTCACGCCAGGATCCGCCGACCGGCCTCATGCGTGACCGCAGCGAATCGTAGTGCAACTCTACCAGGTAACGGCCAGCATCACCGGCGTCTACGTACTGGGTCGTGCTCTCCAGCCGAAATGCCTCTACAGCTAGAGTGTCGGCCAAACCCTGTGCACCGGGCAACACGGTCATGAGGATCTCGCTGCGCGAGATCTGGTTGACTCTTGTAGGTGGGCTGGGATCGTACCGGAGAGTGTGGCTGGTCTGAGCCTGTACTGACCCTGCCGAGCACACAACGCCCAGGGTGAGCAAAACAGGTACGAATCCAGCTTCACGAGGCATAGGGATCCTCCACCTGCTTCAGTCGGGTCGTAGCACCACCTCCACCACCAACTCGCTCCCGTGCGACGGCCGTCCCCAACGCAGCTTTGAAGAACGCGAGAACGTCGTCGGGTTGTGCGCGCCTGGTCGCTAACAGGGCCCGCCGCACTTCATCTTCTCGATGATCCACTATCAATTCCTTGACTCTGCCCGGCAATATTCGGCGATCGAGTATGGCAAGCTGCACCACAACGGCTTCCTCGAAGTCGACATCCTTGGCCGGCGGAAACCGCCGTACACCTAGGGGACCGGGCAGGATCGGAGGCCGCGGGAACCGTACGAAAATCGGCTGCGTGAAGTGCGGGTGACGGACCATCAGTTCACCCTTTGGCAATGTGGCCAGCTTGATCTTTGTCGCCGGTGACAGCACCTGGTATCCCGGAGTCGTCAGCTCATCCATGTCCATACGTCCATACAGCGTGGTGCCGGCATTTCCCACCACCCGCCGATGTACCTGAG
>JAUVRV010000169.1 GCA_030597435.1 Gemmatimonadales bacterium
CAGTCCCCTCTTTATGCGGGTGGCCGAGGAAGTGGCCGGCGAGATGAACGCCTGGGCCCAGGAGTTCTCCGGTCATCGGATAATCGACGATTGGAGGAAACAGCTCGATTTCACGACCAAGATTTTTCGGGCCCGCGGGCTCCATCTCGACGACCGGCACGTGCGGTGCGCCGACGGGACCGGGTTTTCCGCGTCGATTGTCGACATCGTGCTGTTTGTCGTCAACAGCCATCGAGCGCTTCGCGATTCGGGCGCCTCGATCGTGCTTTATCTGCCCAAGATCCAGACCGCCGAAGAGGCCGCACTGTGGAACGACATGCTCGCGGCCCTCGAGGCACACCTCGGTCTTCCCTTGGGCACCATCAAGGTCTACGTGCTGGTCGAGCAACTCGAGGCGAGCTTCCAGCTCATGGAGATCCGAGCCGCCCTCGGCAGACACTTTGTCGGCTACAACACTGGGCGTTGGGACTACATCAACAGCGTAGCTGACGCGAAGGCGTGGGATCCGCAGTTCGTCAATCCCAACATCGACGCCATCACCATGACCTACGGTTATATGCGCAACTACGAAGACCGTGTCCGCCGCGCGGTGAATACGCCGGACCAGAACGGCCAGTGCGCGTTGTGGCAAGGAGGAATGGAGCCCAATATCCCCGTTGGCTCCGAGGCGGGCGTCCATAACGGCATGGAGCGGGCCGTCGCCGGTGGGGAGCGGGAACAACGCGAGGGGGCGAGCGGCAAGTGGGTCGCCCATTGGAAGATGGTGAACATCGTTCGTCCCGTGTGGGAGAAGGTTGGAGAGAAAAACCAACTCGGCCGCACGTTTCCGCCGCTCACCTATACCCCCGCCGACGCCGCCGGCCTGACGCTGCTCGAGCCGGCGCCACGGAGCGTTCGCGGAGCCCGCGATCTGCTCAGTGTTGCACTCCAGTACGGGAATGCGTTTGGGCAAGGGTTCCAGGCCGCCGCGCTCAAGCCCGCCGACTTCTTCGGTGACGAAGACATTCTGTATCTGATGGAGGATATGGCCACCGGGGAGATCCGATTGAGCATTCTCTGGGAGTGGCTGCACAAGGCCGCGTCGCTCAACGAAGATGACGAAGAGACCGGGGTCAACGCGGGGGACCAGTTCACGAAGGACCTCTTCGCGCGGCTGCTCGAGGAAGAGTACGTGAAGCGCCGCAATGCGAGCAATCGGGACGTGTACGATGTCTCCAAGGACACGACCTTACCCATCGCGCGCGAGATCGTCGCGACGTACGTCACCGATGCGATCAAGGCCCCGTGGTACATCGATCTCCTCAACATCAATCTCGACCACTACGATCTCGACGAAGCCAAGCGGCGCATCCGGCTGTACATGGATGCGTTTCGCCACGATGGCACGAGGATCACCGAGAATCTGGATTTCACCGCGGCGAATCCGTCGCCACGAGAGCATTAGAGGCCCACAATGACCGCATTCGAACGACAAGTCGACGATGCCAGGGGGTGGTTTGCGAGCCCTCGCTTCGAAGGGATCGTCCGGCTGTACTCTCCGCGCCAGGTGGCCGAGCAGCAGGGAACGATTCTTTGCGACTACAGCGTCGCCAGGCAGGCGGCGGAGGATTTTTACGCACGGTTGCGCGAGCTGTTCGCGCAACGCACGCAAATCACGACCTTCGGTCCGTACTCCCCTGGTCAGGCCGTGACCATGAAGCGACTCGGCATCGAGGGAATCTACCTCGGCGGCTGGGCGACGTCGGCCAAGGGCTCGATCACCGAGGATCCGGGCGCCGATCTGGCGAGTTACCAGCTGAGTCAGGTGCCCGAAGAGGCGGCGCCCATCGTACGCGCGCTCCTCACCGCCGACAAGAACCAGCACTTCAACCGCGCGCGCATGACCGAGGAGCAACGCGAGGCCACGCCGGTGGTCGACTATCGGCCGTTCATCATTGCCGATGCCGACACCGGCCATGGCGGCGACGCGCACGTGCGGAATCTCATCCGCCGTTTCGTCGAGGTCGGCGTGCCGGGCTACCATATCGAGGACCAGAAGCCGGGAGTCAAAAAATGCGGCCATCAGGGCGGCAAGGTGTTGGTCCCAGGGGACGAGCAGATCAAGCGGCTCAACGCCGCACGCTTCCAGCTCGACATGATGGGCGTCCCCGGTATCATCGTGGCCCGCACCGACGCCGAGTCCGCCACGTTTGTTGATGGCCGCGGGGACGAACGCGACCAGCCGTTCATTCTCGGTGCCACCAACGTCGAACTGCCCAGCTACAAGGTCGGCTACGTGGCGATCCTACGAAGGCTCTTCGAACTAGGTGTCGAGGGGATTCGAGGACACCTGTTGTTCGCGGTATCCGAGGAGGAATACGAGGCGGCCTTCACTTGGCTCAACCGAACGGGTGTGACGGCGTTGATCGATGACAGCGCCGAGGCCTTCAAGCAGGCGAAGGACCCGGCGGTTGACCCGATACTCGACAAGATCGTCACGCGCTACCTCGACGTATGGCAGAGCGAGGCCGGCCTCAAGACCTACGGCCAAGCCGTCGCCGACGTCATGAGGTTTCGGGCCGATGAGGGCGAGCGTTTCGACATGAGCGTTGACGAGTGGCTGGCCTTCGCCAAACACGCTTCGCTCTATGCCGCCCGCGAGAAGGCCAAGTCGATGGGGATCCACGTGATTTGGGACTGCGAGCGGACCAAGACGCCGGAAGGGTACTATCGCGTTCAGAGTGGGGTCGACTACGCCATCGCCAAGTCGCTCGCGGCCGCACCCTTTGCCGACATCCTGTGGATGGAGACCAAAACCGCGGACCTCGCGGACGCAAAGAAGTTCGCCGACGCCATCCACGCCGAGTTTCCCGACAAGATGTTGGCCTACAACCTGTCTCCGTCGTTCAACTGGGATACCACGGGCATGAGCGATGAGGAGATGAAACGCGTCCCGGAGGAACTCGGGAAACTGGGCTTCGTCTTCAACTTCATCACCTACGGCGGCCACCAGATCGACGGCCTCGCCGCCGAGGAGTTTGCAACCGCGCTCAAGCAGGAAGGGATGCTGGCTCTCGCGCGTTTGCAGCGCAAGTTCAGGCTGCTTGAATCGCCGTACCGCACACCGCAGACCCTGGTGGGCGGGCCACGGTTGGATGGCGCGCTGATGGCGTCGTCGGGACGCACGGCGACGACCAAGGCCACAGGCAAAGGATCGACGCAGTTCCAGCACCTCGTCCAAACCGAGGTTCCGACCAAGCTCCTCGAGGAGTGGCTCGAGATGTGGACGAAGCATTACCAGCTTCCGGGGTCGCTGCGCATCAAGTTGCGTCCACACCGGGCCGGCTCGGATCTGATGGAGCTCAGCGTGTTGATGAATCAGGGGCAAGACCAGATGGCCAACGTCATCTTCGCAAGCATCCAGGATCGCCGGGGTCACAGCATTCTCTCCGTGCGCGACCAGAACACCTTCGAGGTGCCGCTCCGCAAGAAACGGCTGATGACGTTGATTCACCTGTTCCTAATACATCGGTACAAGGCGGTCTCGGTGCACTACGTGAGCCCGACCGAGGACAACCAGTACCAGACTCAGAAGATGAAGAGTCACGGGATCTTCTCAGAGGTAAGCCAGGAGGTCGGCCAGATTATCGTGGCGGACGTGAACCCAGACAGCATCGTGGAGTTGCTCGAGCCGGATCGTGAAGCGTTGCAGCGGTTGATCGAGAAGACGGCGGCGGTGTCAGCTTGAACTCTTCATGAGCGTGATCACCATGCTCCGAACAAGTGATCATGATGACCTGAATAGGCTATTGGATCGCCATCGGGGACTGATACGGGACTACCTGGACCGGCCCATCTCCTTCCCCTCCTTCCCCTCCTAATCCGGAAAGGGGCCTAAAGGTAGGCGTGGTTGACCCTCCATCCAAGTCAGTAACCACCTGCCGCACAACAATTTGACGCTGGTTTGCGACCACGGGGCGATCATGACTGTAGGCAACGGAGGCAGTCATGTCACAACCCGCAACTCTGCCAAGAGCACGCAACGCCATGGGTCGGCGCGAAGCGCTATCCCGCTTGGGGCTTCTCTCAACTGCCCTCCTGGCAGCCGGATGCACTCCCATGCGGATCGTGCTCCGCCTCTATCCAGCGGAGTTCGATGAATCGCAATACCGTGACAGTATCCTCCGCGCCTTTGTCCTGACCGTCATCCCCGGTGCAGCGCAGAGCGACCCCAATCTGATTCGGGCGTTGATTGATGAGGATTACCCCCTGGCATCACACTCGGGGTACCTCGCCTCTGACTTGCATCACAGCAGCAGAAGTCGGTTCGGAAGGAGCTTCGATCAACTCGGCCCGGATCAGCGAACCGAGATCGTGTTGCAGGCCGTGGAATCAGGCGGCACGACCACTCGCCTGTACACCGGGGCGATTTTCCTGACCCAGATCGCCTACTATGCCGGCATATACGATCCGGCAGCCGGATGCCGACTGATCGGATTCGACGGCCGATATCGATTCACCGGGATCCAGGCAACCACCCATCCCAACCCCGACAGGTTTCTCGCTACAACGCTCACCACCACTGGTGACCCCGCATAGGAAGGCCATCCGATGCACTCCATAGAAGCGGACGTTCTAGTTATCGGAACCGGATTCGGTGCAGCCGCGCCTGCACTCCGACTTGCTGAAGCAGGTATGCGTGTCACTGCGATCGAAAAAGGTCCGCACATCGATCCGGCAAAGGACCTCCAGCAAACACAGGATCCCCAGTACGCTCTCAAGTACCTCAAGTCCATGGGAGGGAGGAACCTCGGTCTCACCTATGCGGAAGGTCTTGGCGGTGGGTCACCGTTCTACGAGATGGTATCACTACGCGCTCCGTCACACGCCTTTGAGCAGACCGATGACCTGGGGAATCGCCTATGGCCCCGCGGCGTGGATCGCGCGTCACTGGATCCGTTCTATGATGTGGCCGACCAGATGCTCCGAGTGGAACAGATAGCGCCGCACCACGTGCCGAAGAGTGGCTTGGTATTCGCCATGATGATGAAGAATCTGGGCTACACGTGCGAGCGGGCGCGGTATGCGGTACAGGGATGCTTCGGTTGTGGCTTCTGCGTCACCGGCTGCATTTACAGCGCAAAGCAGTCGTTGCTCTTGAATTACCTGCCCATGGCTGAGGCCGCTGGAGCACGTATCGAGACCGATCTAGAAGCAGAGGCAATTGACACCTTGGACACTGCCGAGTGGGTACAGCCTCATGGTGTAATAGCCTCACTCCCATACCGGTATCTCGTACGTTGCCGCCGCCGCACAGGAAGCAAGGAGCATATCCAGTTCCGTGCCAAGATTCTGATCCTTGGTGGGGGCACGGTGGGCACCGCAAAGTTGCTGCTTCGCTCCCGCGAGAGCCTGAGCCGTTTGAGTCCGCATGTTGGCCGCAACATCGCCTTCAACGGAAGCGTCAAGACCGCCGGCCTCCTACCACCTTCATTTCCGGACGCCGACATGTTCTCGGGACGATCACATCCGGGTGTGATCAGCTATCAATTCCTCGATTCGCACGGAACATCGATTACCGTCGGCAAACCATTGCCGCTGCAAGTGATCGCGTCTGCACGACTGCGCCTGCATGGCGACGAGCGGCAACCGACATTCTGGGGAACACCCCACGTAGAACTCATGAAGCAGTTTCGTCATCGCGTGATCGTGCTGGGTGCGTTCGGTATGACACCACCACTCGGGTGGATGTCGCATCGCGGAGGTGACCGCTTTGACTTACACCTCGATGGACGGGATCGATTGGAGCGATACTACAAGGAAACAAAGGGCCTGTTGCACTCGATCATGCGACGGAATGGCTGCCGCCTGAGACACGCGGATTTCGTAAACAAAGAAGGTGTCCCGCATGACGACCTGCACTTTTCGACAGCACACCATGTCGGTTCGTGCCGCATGAGTGACTCGAAATCGACAGGCGTCATCAACTCAATGGGCGAGGTTTTCGATTACCCCGGCATGTACGTGACTGACGGAGCGGCAATTCCGACTTCGTTGGCGGTCAACACGGCGCACACGATTCTCGCAAACGCGGAACGGGTGGCTGTGAGCATCGTAGAACGCCACTCGGTGAAGCGGGAACAGATTGTGGCTAGTCAGCTCCGGTGATGCCTGCACAGTCGTCGAGCGGCCGGCGCACGGGGGCTCCCTCCTAGCGGCAATGCGTTCCACGGTGAATCTTCTAACCAACGCATTCATTGGAGATCCACCATGTCGCGGGCAACGAAAACCCTCCCGTTCGTAGCCGTAGTGGCGCTGTTCCTCGCACCGCTCCAAACCGTCACCGCTCAGCAGATTGACCCAGAGCGATACGACCAACTCGAGTATCGCTACATCGGGCCCGAGGGCAA
>JAUVRV010000121.1 GCA_030597435.1 Gemmatimonadales bacterium
GGGGCGTGCGAGCCTGAGTGTCCCGTGACCGCCATTTTCCCCGAAGATGAGGTGCCCGAAGAGTGGGAGAGCTACATCAAGAAGAACTATGGGTATTTCGAAGGGGACGTGGAACGGGATGTGGCGAAGGGACGCGCCTGATGACTGCCCCGGAAGGCGCAAGCGGGGTGCCCGTATCGCTCGATGTCGACGCGATCCGCGGGTCGCTCCGCCAGGTCAAAGACCCCGAGCTGGACCGCAACATCATCGACCTCGGTCTGATTTACGACGTCGAAGTTGACAACGGAGACGTTCACGTCCGCATGACGCTCACATCACCCGGGTGTCCGGCCAGCGACCAGATCGTGAGCGACGCGAACGCGGCGGTAAGATCGCTCAACGGCGTGACGAACGTGGAGATCGAGTTGGTTTGGGAGCCTTTTTGGACACCGAAACGCATCGATCCGAGGGTGCGGGCCCTCATGGGTTACTGAGCCTTCGGTGTGAGAAGCTCGCGACGACCTGTGACACGAGCACGCGCCTGGGAGGCAGAGACATGAGTGCAAATCGATACGATCCAGCCGAAGTTCAGCCGATGCGAGACGAACTCACGCAATTGGGCTTCGAAGAACTGTTGACACCCGAGTCCGTGGATATCGCGCTCTCGCCCGCTCGCGGCACGGTGCTCGCCGTGGTGAACTCGGTGTGCGGCTGCGCAGCCGGAGCGGCAAGACCCGGAGTTCGACTCGCGCTGGGTCACCACACCCGCCCCGACCAGCTCGTCACGGTGTTTGCCGGCATGGAGGTGGATGCCGTGGAGCGCGTCCGGGGCTATTTCCAGGGCTACCCACCCTCGTCACCTCAGATCGCGCTCTTCCGGGAGGGCCGGCTCGAGCACATGCTGGAGCGGAAGGACATCGAGGGTAAGACGGCTGAAGCAATTGCGGCTGATTTGAGGGCCGCTTTCGATCGATGCTGCGCGCCTGCGGCATAGCGGTGGACCGTCAGGGTCCGCCTGGCCGGCGATTCTTGAACACGAATTCACTAACGCCGCCCAAGGGAGGTCATAAGGAATGGTGAATAAGATCGTCAGAACCGAGCGATTGGAGTTGGTTGACCGGCACGGTCGCCCTCGTGTCGTCCTTGCCTGCGAGGAAGATTCCGACGCTCCCACTTGCGCGTTCCTCGATGCCGAAGGCCGGTCTCTCGGTTGGACTCGGCCAAAACTGAGAACCATCGGCCAAGTGGTCGGAGCAAAGGACTCGATTGCGTCCGGCCACCTGGACTGGTTCGCACTCAGGGCGGCTCCGCCAAGAAGCGGCCGCTAAGGGATAGCGGTGCAGGTCACGGTGAAGCTGAGAGCCTCCCTCCCGTCGGGTGAACTCTCGATGTCTCACCCTGGGGTCCTTCTGTCATGATCCGGGGGCAGCCTTTTCGATATCCGATCACTCAACCGGCCAGCTAGCGGATTGACCAGAGTGAACGCGCCACTCCCCACCCTCGAGCACATACACCCACAGGGCGGCCATTACCGTGGCGTTCACGTCCCCGGCCTCGGTGTAGGCTCGGTTTTCGGCCATCGTCACGGCAGCCAGGGCCACCGTGGGTGACAACGCGACGACCTTGATCTCCATGCCCTCGATCTCCGTCCGAGCCACACCGTCCTTCTCGATGGTCCCCCACGCGTATTTCATGGCGTCCCACAACTCGTCGCACGTCTGCATGGTGCGGTCAAACACGCATACACCGTCCTGCTCGGAGACGGCCCAGGAAAACAGGCTTTCGTCCAAGCTCGAAACGGCCGTGTATACCCTCTCCAGCTGCTCCCGCACAGCGGTCTCGATGTCGTCGCGCTGCACCTCGGTCAGGGTCGAGTCCTGGGGTTGACAGCCCAGTAGCAAGAGTACAGCCAGTCCTACAAGCGTTCGCATCGTCGATCTCCCTCTCGTTGGTATGTGGTTCGGTGGACATCCGGTGGATCCGACAGAGAATGTAACGCACGGTAGTGGCAACGTCACGGCTGCGCTCGGCGCCGTGGGATTCAACGTGTAATCGTGCGTGAACGTCGCCTCATCGAGGTATTTTCAAACCGTGATAGCGACTTTTCCTCGCGTGTGCCCCTCTGCGAGGTACCGGATAGCATCGGGGGCATCGCTCAGCAAATACGTCCTGTCCAGCACCGGTGTGACCTTACCGGCCTCTAAGAGTTCCTTGAGGAATTGCATGTCCTCCTGGCGCACCGCCGCCACGAACGAGCGCAGGCTGTGACGCACGAATGGTGACAACATGAGGCCTCGGAGCTGACGGTCGGTGCCTCCCATCCACTTGCCACCCCCTTCCCCACCGACGATCACGAGAGTCCCCCGGGTGGTGAGAGCGCGTCTCAGATCTGACAGCGAGCTGTTGCCCCCGGTGTCGAGGATGACGTCATAGCGCTGACCCTGCTGCGCAAAGTCGTCGCGCTTGTAGTCGATCACGTCGTCTGCGCCGCTGGAGCGTCCCCTGTCGCTTTTCGTCGTGCTCCTCACTCCGGTCACCCCGGCGCCAAGCACCTTGGCTAGTTGCACCGCGAACGTGCCAACGCCGCCCGACGCACCGATGATCAGAACCTTCTGGCCGGCTTGCACATTTCCGTGGTCGCGCAGACCCTGGAGCGCGGTAAGGGCGGAGGTGGTTACTACTGCGGCCTGTTCGAACGTGAGATCTTCCGGCTTGTGTGTCAGCTTGACCGCCTTGCCACAAGCGTACTCCGCAAGGGCGCCCCGGCACCCACCGAACACTTCGTCGCCCGCCCCAAACTGCGTCACGTTGTTGCCGACCGCCTCAACTGTCCCGGCGACGTCGGTGCCGGGAACACGCGTCTTGGGTATGCGGAGTCCATAGCCCATGATGCGTATCATGTACGGCAGCCCGGTCATCAGGTGCCAGATGCCCGGATCCACACCAACCGCGCGAACGCGAACCAACACATCGTCGTCGCCAATCTCGGGTTGGTCGATATCCTCGAGGCGGAGCACATCGGGTGAGCCGTACTTGTCCTGGACGATTGCTTTCATGGTGTTCGGTCCAAGGTATGGTTTGAAGATAGGTGTGGCCAGGTCGACCTCGCCAAGCAGCATTAAAAAGGATTTGTCGCAAAAACCGAGAACTCCGGGATGAAGCCACGATTGTCCACCTTCAAGGCCCCGACGATCGCGTCAGCAATCTCCTGGGACCGCAGCTTCTTGTCGGAGGATTCCTGATTGCGGCCAACCTTAGCCGCAAAATCGGTTAGCACTTCGCTGGGATTCACCAACATGACGCGCACATTGGAGCGTCTCAGCTCGTCGCGCCAACACTCCGTCATACCCCTCAAAGCAAACTTGGATGAGCTGTACGCCGTGCTGCCGCGACCTCCCTTGAGTCCCGACGTCGAGGAGATGTTGATCAGCTCGCCGCTTTCCTGTTTCACAAACTGTCGCGCCGCCTCTCTCGCCATCAGGAATGCGCCAAAGACGTTGGTGCGGTACACGCCCTCCAACTCTCCCAGCTCCATTTCGACCAGCGGCTTGAAGATTCCGTAGCCAGCGTTGTTGACCAGTATGTCGAGACGGCCGTGCTGTGCGATCACCTCGGCGACGGTTCGCACCGCATCCGTCTCGAGACCCACGTCCCCCGCGATCCACTCCACGTCCATCTCGTCGGCGGCAGCCCGCAGAACGTCTTCGCGCCGGCCCGTGATCGTGACGAGACAACCCTCAGTATTGAGGGCCTCCGCAATGGCCCTGCCGATACCTTCACTGCCACCAGTAACAATCGCGACTGCGCCGTTGAGTTCCACAAGAGTCTCCTGCGAGGTTTGGGGACGGAAGTCTGCTTTCGGGTCGCGGTTCGGCTGCACAACCGCAACGGATCAATAACTCCGCCGACCACCCCGTTCAAGTGCCAAGCTCACGCACCTCAGGCAGATGGTGCGGCTGAATCACGCAGAGTCTTCCGGCGCGCCGTACTTTGATGCAAATCTCAGGGTGGGTACAACCCTGTCGAGATACCGGCACACGGACATGATGCACCCAGCCTGAAAGGCGTGTGACAATGAGCAGGAAGCTGAGAATGGGAATGGTCGGCGGTGGACCGGGAGCCTTCATCGGTGATGTCCATCGTAAGGCTGCGCGTATGGATGGCGGGATTGAACTCGTTGCAGGAGCTTTTGATGTCAATCCGCGCAAGAGCAAGCAGATGGGGCGCGAGCAATGCATCGATCCGAAACGGGCCTATCCTGATTATGAGACGATGATCGAGAAGGAGTCAAAGCTCCCCGAGGACAGGCGCATCGATTTCGTCTCCATCACCGTTCCGAATAACTGGCATTTCTCGATAGCGAAAGGTTTTCTCGCAGCCGGTTTTCACGTCATGTGCGAAAAGCCGATGACGATGGACGTAAAGGAAGCAACTGCACTGGAGAAGATCGTCAAGCAGAGCAGGAAAGTCTTTGGACTGATGCACAACTACACCGGCTACCCGATGGTTAAGCTTGCCAGAGACATGGTCAAGCAGGGTGATTTGGGTAAGATTCTAAAGATTGTCGTTCAGTACCCGCAGGGCTGGCTCATTAGACCCATTGAACGCGAAGGCCAGCAGCAGGCATCCTGGCGCACCGATCCAAAGCAAAGCGGAGCCGCCGGTTGCATGGGCGATATCGGCACGCACGCCTGCCATCTTGCTGAATACACCTCCGGACTGAAAGTTCAGCAGATCTGCGCCGACCTGACCACGTTCGTGAAGGGACGCCGGCTCGACGATGACGGTAACTGCCTGCTTCGTTTCAACAGAGGCGCCAAAGGAATCCTGCATGCCAGCCAGGTCTCGATCGGGGAAGAGAACAACCTCGCCATATGGGTCTATGGCGAGGATGCGAGCATCGAATGGCACCAGGAACATCCCAACTACCTGTACGTGAACCGGATCGACGCTCCACAGGAAGTGTGGAAACGCGGTAACGACTACGTAGCGGAAAAGAGTCCGGCGGCAGGTCGGGCAACGAGACTGCCGTCCGGTCATCCGGAGGCGTTCCTGGAAGCGTTTGCCAATAACTACTGCAACTTTGCCGATACCATACGCGCCAGGATCGCGAGGAAGAAAGCTGATCCATTGGCGCTGGATTTCCCGCGAGTCACGGACGGTGTTCGAGGGATGAAGTTCATACGGACCGTTGTGGCGTCGTCAGGCAGGGGCGCCAAATGGGTAAGGATGTGAGGAGGAGCAATGGCAAGACCAATAACACTATTCACAGGCCAGTGGGCAGATCTTCCGCTCGAGGAACTCTGTAAGAAGGCTTCAGCGTGGGGCTATCAAGGGCTCGAACTTGCGTGCTGGGGAGATCATGTCGAGGTCGACAAGGCAGCCAGAAACAAGCAGTACGCCAAGAGCCGCAAGGAACTACTGGCGGACTACGGTCTCGAGTGCTGGGCCATAAGCAATCATCTGGCAGGCCAGCTCGTATGTGATCCCAATGACGACTCGCGATCGGATATGTTCGCTCCAGAGAATTGTCATGGCAATGCCGAGAATAAACGCCGATGGGCAATCAAGGAGATGAAGCAGACGGCAAAGGCCGCGCAGAATATTGGTGTAAAGGTCGTCAACGGCTTCACGGGTTCTTCGATATGGCACATGCTGTACAGTTTCCCGCCTGTAAGCCACAAGATGATCGACGATGGCTTCAAGCAGTTCGCCAAGCTGTGGAATCCGATACTCGATGAGTTCGATAAGTGCGGCGTCAAGTTCGCTCTCGAGGTTCACCCGACAGAGATTGCCTTCGATATTCATACCGCGAGACGTGCACTCGCCGCGGTGAAGAACAGGAAGGCTTTTGGCTTCAACTTCGACCCGAGTCACTTGCATTGGCAGATGGTAGATCCCGTCAGATTCCTGCAGGCATTTCCCAAGAAGATCTACCACGTCCACATGAAGGATGCGGCGATCACGCTCGATGGTGAGAGCGGCATCCTCGCTTCACATCTAAATTTCGGCGCACCGGGTCGAGGCTGGGATTTCAGGAGCCTGGGCCGCGGCGGTATCGACTTCGAGGAGATCATTCGCGAGTTGAACGTCCTCGGGTACAAGGGACCTCTCTCCGTCGAATGGGAAGATGCTGCCATGGACCGCGAACACGGTGCCAGAGAAGCCTGTGACTTTGTACGCGCCATAGATTTCGAGAAGTCCGATCGAGTGTTCGACGAGGCGTTCGACCAGTAGCCCTTAAAACGGAGGCTCAGAGATATGGCTGACCGATCGCGAATCAGCCGACGCGTTTTTGTGAAGCAGGCATCAGCCGCCGGCGTCATAACCGCCTTCCCGTCCATCATCCCCGCGTCAGCGCTGGGACATGAGCGCCGTCCCGCAGCCGGCGACCGGATAGTGATCGGTTGTATCGGCGTCGGCTCGCAGGGTATGGGGAACATGCATGGCTTCCTGGACAAAGACGCAGTCCAGATCGTGGCCGTGTGCGATGTCGATCGGGACCATCTCGCGCGGGCGAAGCAAACGGTGGACACCGTGTACGAAAACAATGACTGCCGCAGCTATACGGACTTTCGCGAACTCATCGCCCGGGAGGACCTGGACGCAGTCTCGCTGGCCCTCCCCGACCAGTGGCACACTATCCCGGCCATCATGGCCGCCAGTGCCGGCCTCGACATCTATGGTGAGAAACCCCTCGCCCGATCGATCAGGGAGAGCCGGGCCATCTGCGACGCGGTGCATCGCTATGGCCGGATCTGGCAGACCGGCAGCTGGCAGCGATCGGTGCGTCATTTCCACCATGCCTGCGAGCTGGTCCGCAACGGTCGTATCGGAAAGGTCCGGTTCGTGGAGGTTGGTCTGCCGAGCGGCAACACCACCGGAGTGAAAGAGCCACTACCGGTGCCTGAGGGGCTCGATTGGGATTTCTGGCTCGGCCCTGCGCCATGGCGGGAATACTGCGAATTCGGCTCCAACCGCTGCCACTGGGACTGGCGCTGGATCATGGACTACTCCGGCGGTCAGCTCACCGACTGGGCCGGCCATCACATCGACATCGCCCACTGGGGCCTCGGCTTCGACCGGACCGGGCCGTACGAGATCTCGGGCGAAGGGACGTACCCGGCCGAGGGACTGTGGGATGCCCCGACCGACTACCGCTTCACATGCAAGTACGAAGGGGACGTGACCATTGTCGTCGGCAGCACCTCACAGATCGGCTTCATGGGCGCCAAGTGGCACGGTGACGACGGCTGGATCCACGTCAACCGCGGCGACCTATGGGCCTCCGATCCCGGCTGGCGCAGATACGAGGAGATCGGACCGGGCGATGAACGCCTCTACGGCAGTGACGATCACATCCAGAACTTTCTCGATTGCGTGAAGAGCCGGCGGGAGACGATCACACCGGTCGAGACGGCCTGCCGTTCGATCAGCGTGGGACATCTGGGCGAGATCGCCATGCTTACCGGA
>JAUVRV010000262.1 GCA_030597435.1 Gemmatimonadales bacterium
CTCGATATGGGCACGTGAGCCTTCCCGCACGTATTGCAGATCCTGTTCGAACACCTCACCTTCTATCCACACCTCCCTCAGGTCAGCGAGACGATAGAGCTGCATCCCGATCATGACCCGCTGTCCCTCGACGACATTCTTCTCCAGGACTACCCCTGTAACCGGGGACACGAGTGTCAGCGTCTTGGTGACTTCACCGGTCTGTTCGACTCGCTCGATTTGTTCAGGCGTTATGTCCCAATAGGCCAACCGACGTCGTGCAGCCGCGAGCATTTCGGTGGCGTTCTGCCACGCTTCGGTAACTGAGCTATCGATGCGAGCCGCCAGCCCTAGGGCCGTCAGCAATTCCTCTTGCGCCGCTACGAGCTTGGGACTGTAGAGTCTCAGGAGCGGTTGTCCCTTGCTAACGGCCTCGCCGGTCGAGGCCACCATCAACTCTTCCACGAAACCGTCGATCTTGAGCGTGACAGCGACCTCGTTCGGCTCCGCTGCCCCGATGTTCCCAACGGTGCGGATCGTGCGACTGAGAGCCGAACGGCTAACGGTCGTGTAGAGAACTCCAAGAGCCTGCTGCTGTTGAGCAGTCAAGTGGACGGGGTTGCGTACAGCGGCACCGGTACTGTCGGTCATGCCCCCACCGCCACCCGTGTGCATGGCGTGCTCTTCAGCTGTCATGCCCTCCATCGGGGATTCCTCGGCGGATTCACTGCTGCAGGCCGCTAGCAGGGTCAGAATCGTTGCGACGAACGAGGCAAACTTCCTCATTATTGCGTACCTCCCAACTCACCGCCGATGAGGGCTTCGATCCCTGCACTCGCGCGGTGGTAATCTGCGATTAGTAGCACTGTGTGGATCTCGTAGCGGTTTACTGTCATCTGATTGGCCACGAGCGTCATGTAGTCCACTCCGCCCACTCGGTATGCCGACAGGGCGGACTCGACAGCAGCCTGTGCCTGGGGCAGCACCGAAGTGGCGTAAAGCTCGGATAGAGAGCGAGCACGTTCAGCTTCCGCGCGGAGTTCAGCGAGACGCGCGAAAGTTTCGTTGTATAGGTCGGTTGCCCGTGCCTGCTCGAGTAACCGCACAGCCTCCATCTCTCGCCGAAGGGGCAGCTGCCGAGATCCAGCCCAGAGTGGAATACTGAACCCAACCATTACGGTGACCAGGTCCTTATAGTCGGGTCGCTGGCCATATCCCAGCGTTAGTGCAATGTCAGGATAGAGCTTGCGACGCGCGGCCCTGTAACCTGCCTCAGCCGCAAGCACGCGCTCTTCAGCTGCGCGCAGCGCCGGCCTGTTTTGTACGGCCAGCGCCATCATGGAATCCGCCGGTGGCAGTTCACCGCCGGTCGAGTGCAGCTCGAGTGCGGCAACAGGCACCGTTGCCGCTCTACCCAAGAGGGCGTTGAGGCGTGACGCCATCGCGATCCGCCTCTGTTCCATGACCGTGATGTCTTCGGTCATCTGCGCGACCGCTACCTCCGCCTGTAGCACATCCTGCTGTAAGCCCGACCCAACGGCATACATGGTGGCGGCGACCTGGAGGAAATCGCGTAACAACTCTCGCGTCTCTTCCATGATTCCTATCGACCGGTCGACATAGGCCAGTCCGTAGTACACGGATTTGACCCGCGCTAGCAGGACGACTTCAGTCTCCTCGGCGTCGAGCAGCTCCGCATCTGCCAGATGCTCAGCCCGCTCCTGGCTGTAGCCGAGTTTCCCCGGCCAGGGAAATCGTTGCGTGAGTTGAATGGTGTTGGTCGACATCGCGGCGCTGGGACTGAAGCCGTCGATGACCCAGTTTCTCAAACCAAAAGCCAGAACCGGATCGGGTAGTGCGCCAACTTGCGGTACTCTCTCCAGCGCGGCATCCGCGCGGTAGCGCACAGCCTGGAGCATGGGATTGGCGGAGAGCGCCTGCTCAAGCGCGTCCGACAACCTGAGCGTGTCTATTTGTTGTTCGGCTGTCACCAATCCCGGCGCTGCGGCAAGGGCTAGAGCCGTAAACAGCGTTCGCAGTTTTGTCGTCAACGGAACTCCACAGGTTTGTTGTATTGCGGGTCTACAGCGCAGGTAACGGACCGACGAGCGTTCTTCAGCTAACACGTTGCAGAACAAGCTCTTACACAGGTCGACGATGCCGACACCGACGTGCCGGGTTGGTGAACCCGCATGGCGGGCGGGGCAAAAGCCCCACTTGTCGTGCCGAGATTCTGGTCAGCTCTCGCGCAGCCGCCATCATACCCGCACCCGTCGCAGCCTCAGCGCATGCCCCACTACCGAGACCGAGCTGAAGCTCATGGCTGCGGCGGCGAATATCGGGCTGAGGAGAATCCCGAGGAACGGGTACAGTATCCCTGCGGCGACCGGTACGCCCAGGCTGTTGTAGATGAACGCGAAGAACAGATGCTGCCGGATATTGCGCATGGTGGCCCTGCTGAGGCGCCGTGCCCGCACTATACCGCGGAGATCTCCCTTGACCAGCGTGACCCCCGCACTCTCCATCGCGACGTCCGTACCGGTGCCCATCGCTATCCCCACGTGCGCCTGGGCCAGCGCCGGCGCATCGTTGATACCATCACCTGCCATGGCTACTATGTGGCCCTCATCCTGAAGCCGCTTCACGACTTCCGCCTTCTGATCGGGCAGTACCTCTGCCACCACTGCGTCGATCCCCAGTTTCCTGCCTACTGCCTCGGCCGTAGTGCGGCTGTCGCCGGTCAACATCGTGATTGTGACACCTTCCTTGTGCAGGCGCTCTATGGCCTCGGGCGTCGTATCCTTGATAGGGTCGGCCACGACAACAATACCCGCGGTCCGATCGTCGATCGAGACGAACATCGCGGTCTGGCCTTCCGCTCGCAGCGACTCCGCCCGCTTCTCAGCAGCGCCCAATGTCACGCCGAGTTCATGCATCAATGCAGCATTACCGAGCGCAACCGGCCGGCCGCCGACGTTTCCCTTCACGCCCTTGCCGGTCACTGATTCGAATGCGTCAACATCAACCAGCGACACCTTCCGCTCTTCAGCTCCCTCCACGATCGCGGCAGCAAGGGGATGCTCGCTGCCGCGCTCCAGGCTCGCGGCGAAACGCACTAATTCCTTCTCGCTCCATCCATTGACCGGTACCACGGATACGAGTTTTGGCTTGCCGAGCGTTAGCGTGCCTGTCTTGTCAACGACCAGAACATCGACCTTGCGGAGCAGTTCGATCGCCTCGGCGTTCTTGAAGAGGACACCGAGTCCCGCCCCCTTGCCTGTGGCTACCATGATGGACATTGGCGTGGCCAACCCGAGCGCGCAGGGGCAGGCGATTATCAAGACCGCTACCGCATTGATCAACGCATATGCCATCGCTGGTTGCGGGCCCACGAAGGCCCAAATGATGAACGTTAGGACAGCGCTTGCCACGACTGCCGGCACGAAGTACGACGCCACCACGTCGGCCAGTTTCTGAATCGGGGCTCGACTACGTTGTGCCTCCGCTACCATGCGAACGATCTGTGCGAGCAGGGTCTCACCTCCGACCCGTTCCGCCTGCATCACAAACGAGCCGGTTCCATTCACGGTGGCGCCAATCACACGGTCGCCCGCGGTCTTCTCGATGGGGATCGGCTCTCCCGTGATCATCGACTCATCTACAGAGCTGATCCCATCGAGCACCGTTCCGTCTACCGGCACCTTTTCACCGGGGCGCACTCTCAGCCGGTCACCCGGCTGTACTCGATCGAGCTGAACGTCTGTCTCGACTCCGTCGTCACCGATTCGGCGCGCGAACTTGGGGGCCAATCCGAGCAGCGCCCTGATAGCGGCACCCGTCCGGCTCCGAGCCCTGAGTTCCAGCACCTGTCCCAGCAGGACCAGGGTGACGATCACGGCCGCGGCCTCGAAGTACACTCCCACTTCACCGGCTGCGTTGCGGAATGACTCGGGGAAGATCCCGGGCACCAAGGCAGCGACGAGGCTGCAGCCGTACGCCACTCCGACACCCAGCGCTATTAGCGTGAACATGTTCAGGTTGCGCGTCACCACGGACCGCCAGCCGCGGACGAAGAACGGGAAGCCGGCCCACAGAATAACCGGAGTCGCCAACAGCAACTCTGCCCAGGATAGCAGTACCGGTGAGAACCAGCGTGTGAACGGGCTCCCTCCGGGTAGGTACACCGCCATGGCAATTATCAGTACGGGAAGAGTGAGTGCGACGCTCACCCAGAATCGGCGACTCATGTAAGCCAGTTCGGGATTCTCTTCCTCCTCGATTGTTACGGCACGCGGCTCGAGCGCCATACCGCATATCGGACATGATCCCGGTTCGTCCTGCACGATCTCCGGATGCATCGGGCACGTGTACGTCGATTCGGCAGTTCCCCCACTTGAAGGAACGGTCATGCCGCAGACAGGGTCTTTGAGCGTGGCCCCGCCTTCTGCCGACAGTACCGGAACTTCGTGCTGGTGTTGAGCTGTCATCGTTCTTCTCCGTCCACTTTCTCTATCAGTACCGCACGACGCTCACTCAACGCCGCCTCGCGTTAGGCCGGAGTCAGCAGCTCCAAATCATCGGTCTGGGAGTTTTTGCCCCTAACATCCGGCGTGGGGCTTGCGGCCGGCCTCTACGTGGAGGCAACTTCAAAGCCACAGATCACAATGAGCCAGGCTATTGTGCAACAAGGACTTATGGAACCGGATATCGGAACGGGTAACGTGAACAGGCGGGTTGGTTCACCCATGACTTGGGTGAGATGCCCCGATGCAGCACGGCCGGGTAGCAGATGAAGTTGGGTCTGGCCCGACTGAGCATCGGTACGAGACTCTTTCTTCTCCTGCTGATGTTCGGTGCGATACCCTTGGGTACCGCAATTGCGACTGGGTACTTCGTCGCCTTGCGGACCATAACGGAACAGGGAGAAAGGGCGCTGGTAGAGTTAGGTGGTCGTCAGGCCGCGCAAGTCGCAACCGAATTGACACGACAGCGCCTGCTGCTCCGCACCATATCCGCGCAGTTCTCGAGCATGCCCATGGGCCGGATGCGTCGCACCGGAA
>JAUVRV010000273.1 GCA_030597435.1 Gemmatimonadales bacterium
CATTCACTGAAGGCAGTCCTTTCTGATGTTGATGAGCTTCTCGAGTTGCCGTGAGTCTCCGGGTCCGATTCACGCCCGCAGCAAGACAGCAACTCCTTGGCGCCGTCTCCCATATTCGTCAAGACAACCCAGCTGCTGCTCAGCGCTTTCGCGATGCTGTTGCGCACGCTCTCGAGCGAGTTTCGGAGTATCCCGAGTCGGGGCGGCGGCTGCCGGAGTTCCCCGACCTTCCCCACCGTGAGGTCATAGTGGGTCCGTACCGCTTCTTCTACCGCGTCAAGGGGCGTACAATCTGGATCGTCGGGGCATGGCACAGTCGACAGGCTGTCGTAGGGCCGACCTGTCCCACCCTCAACGCACAATGACCGTGAACTCCTGTGAGAACGGCTCGCTTCGTCGCGCTCACGGCAGCCGATACCGTTCTACCCGATGCGCTCAACTGCATCATGCAGGCTCAACGCGCTCAGTCCGTCACCGAGCTGGATTTCTTCCGTTCCGGGGTAGACGACCATTCTGGCGGTTGCCCGGATGTCGTCACACCCCGAGCGGAACCCCCTGCTCACCGTAGGTGCGGTAGAGCGCTTGATCTCGATGGCTAGACACACTCCCCCATGCCCCTCAACAACAAGATCTACCTCCGCACCCGCAGCGGTTCTGTAATAGGAAGTGTGCGCATCCCCCGCGGCAGCCAAGAGCATCTCCAGTACCATACCCTCCCAGGAGGATCCAACACCCGGATGGCCGAGTAGGCCCTCGAGACTCTCGAGGGCGAGGAGGGCATGGACAACTCCACTGTCGCGCAGATAAACCTTTGGCGACTTGACGAGGCGCTTCGAGACGTTCCCCGACCAGGGCGGGTGCCGCCGAACGAGAAGCAGATCGACCAAGAGATCGAGATATCGCGCCACGGTCTGACCGCTCACCCCGAGCCCCGCCGCCAGCCTTGCAGCGTTCAGCTGCTGGCCCTGAGAGTGGGCAAGCATCGTCCAGAACCGGCGCAGCGTCTCCGCCGGAATGCGCGGCCCAAGAAGCGGCACATCGCGTTCGAGATAGGTTCGAATGAAGGCTCTACGCCACTCGAGGCTGGCCGCATCATTGGTGGCGAGGTAGCTGTCAGGAAATCCACCGCGCACCCAGAGGCGCTCGACTGTCGTGCGGTCTGCCGCAAGTTCCTGCACCAACAGGGGCGTGAGTTCCACGAAGGCAATGCGTCCTGCGAGAGACTCGGATGACTGACGCAGCAACTCCAGTGACGCCGAGCCGAGCACCAGGAATTGCCCCACGCGTTCTCCCGCCGCCCGGCGCCGATCTACAATGACCCGCAGCACCTCAAAAAGTGCCGGCGTGCGGTGAACTTCGTCTAAGATCACCAAGCGACCACGCTGCGCGTCCAGGTACGCTTCGGCGTCGGTGAGCTTGGCCCGGTCAGCCGGAGGTTCCAGGTCGAGGTAGCGGGTCGCTTCCTGACCAAGGGAGCGCTGAAGTGCCAGTGCGAGAGTGGTCTTTCCCACCTGCCGCGGTCCCAGCAATGCCACGACCGGAAATCCGGCCAACACTCGACGAAGCTCATCTAGCATCTGTCGTGGTATCATGCTCGCAAATATGCCACAACGAGGAAGAATTGCAAGGTACGCAGACTTGGCCTCGATGAGACGATCCGTTGTCCAGGATCCAGAAGACCGTTGCCGCCGGCTCCTTGGGATGCCGCAGCGCTCGGCGTCATGCGCCGGATCTCAACTCTCGAGCGTCTCGCCCCTACACTGCTGTACGTACCGAACACTCCCGCGGCGGTACGGGTGCTGGACGACTGCGTGGCCGAGTACGCGGTACTCGCACAACTTCAGGGCCGCGACGCGGCTGAAGCGGACCGTTTACGAGCCGAGGTACGTGAGCTACTCGACCGAGTTCCGGGTGTCGTGGTTGCAGAGTTGGTGATTAGCATCATGCGGAATCCGGGCGGTCACCTGGAGCTGTTCGTGCGAACCGCAATGAGTGATCTGGTGCTGCATGGAGGGCAGCCGTGCCCAACGGTGTCATCGGTCGTACAAGGAATGGGGAGCACGGTGCGTACCGTTGAACACAGGCTGCATGAACTGGGTCTGCCGCCGCCGAACGAGCTGCTTAGCTGGATTACATTGCTCTACGTTGTCTGGAGCGCGAGGCGCGCTTTGAAACCCGTCAACGCCTTCGGCCGGCAGTTGGGCTTCCACACCGGTGTGGTACACCGTTTACGGCACCGTCTGCAGCCAACCGAAGTGTCGCGGGTGTTGGATGACGGTGACGTTATCCCTGAGCAGTAGTTCTGCTGTGACGTGGTGGCCTTCGCCGATCGCTGTGGCAGGACGAGAGAAGATGCGTGGCGGTATCTGGAGGGGATGGTGAGTTAGGTTGCAGCCTCGCTCTGCAGCTAACACCAGTCCTACCGAGCAGAGCCGGCCTCCCCCATCCTCCCCACCAACTCCCCCGCAGCCTTATCGGCAGCGGAGAGAATCCCGGTGACTATCAGGTCGTTGGGCGGCGCCACTGGGTTGGCGCTCCCACGATAGCGCAGTCTGTGGTCGGCAACGTCGACCGGCAACCGAGCGAGCAACTACTGAGAGAGTTCGTCAACGAGATCGCCTCCAGTGAAGGAGGCTCCACACTTCAAGGACTCTGATGAGTGGACGGAGATCGGAGCGTGACTGCACTCGAGAACCTCCACAATGAATTTCGAGGGGTTAGCACTTGCAGCTTTCCTGTGTTAGGCACATAGTGGGCTGACGGCTATATTTGAGGTTAGCCTCGGTAGGAGCGGATATGGATTGGCGCCAACACATCAAGGCTGATCCCGGAATCATGCACGGGACGCCCTGCTTCGCTGGAACGCGGATACCGGTCTCGGTCGTGCTGGACAACCTGGCCGCGGGAGAGACCCGCGAGCGGATTCTTGAGGAGTATCCGTCTCTCAAGCCCGAGCACATCCCGGCGGCACTTGCATACGCAGCCGATCTGGCACGCGAGCGGATTGTTCCCATTCCTGCGTAGAAGCGCGTGGCACCGCTTCGGCTGAAGCTGGATGAGAACCTGCCGCGGCGCGCGCTGGCGGTAGCGCGCGAGCGTGGCCACGATGTCGAGTCTGCTGAATCAGAGGGACTCCTCGGGGCCGCTGACAAACAGATCGAGACTGTCTGCATAGCTGAGGACCGGATACTCGTCTCCCTGGATCTCGATTTCGCTGACGTCCGCGTGTACCCACCCGGCCAGCTTCCCGGCGCCATCGTCCTGCGTCCCGCTACTCAAGGGGCGAGCCAGATTGTGCATCTTCTCCAGGTGGCGTTGACTCTTGCCGAACGGGAGTCACCTCGAGCACAGTTGTGGCTGGTCGAGCCCGGACAAGTGCGAGTTCGGGGATGAAGCTGTCTGACGGACGTCCGGAGATGCGCTGCAACTGACCGGGTACGATGAAGGCGAACAGCTCGATCAGCGGTGACGTTATCCCTGACCAGCAATTCTGCTGTGACGCCGTGGCCTTCGCCGATCGCTGTGGCAGGACCAGAGAAGACGCGTGGCGCTATCTGGAGGGGATGGTGGGGTGATGGGTAAGGACGTGACTGTCGGCAAATTGAAGGACCATCACCACCGCGTGGGACAGTATTCGTTCCGGGTGGGGCGGTTCTAGGCGGCTCGTGTAGCCCGGGACCAGGCTGGCCGATGCGGCGCTGGAAGGCAGGCGTTGCGGGTCGACCGGTGGGAGTCTCGGGCGCAGCAATCAGTTCGAATCGGGCCCCCGCTTGGTCCAGATCACAATGACGCCGCAACGAGATCTGGAATCCAGGAACTCTGCCGGCGTTTCGGATGCGCGACGGTAGACCTCTACTGCCTCAATGCCGCTGACGAGAAACTCATTGATGCCCCGCTCGTCCGGGCGGTACGGAATTCCGTCGACCCAGTAGGAGATCGGGCACCCTCGCACAGGAGCGAGAGCATCTCCCGTTCTACCCTCAGGGTTGATACTCCGCGACGGTATCCTGGGTGGCTGACCCACCATTTCTATCGTGTACCTGTTCCTTCCCAGCCCCACGACACGGACACCCGGTAGGTTCCGAAAGATGTCGGTGACCTGGACGGGGACCTTTGCTTCAATGGCCTCTCGATCCAGCTGTATCCCCCATCCACGACGCTTACGGGCGTAGAATCCTTCGAGCGGTCCCGGCGCGAAAGGCTGCCTGTCTCCCTCAACCACAGCAGGATCCAGCAGGATCGGCACATGAGGTAAGGTGATCGTGACATCCATGGCCGGCATGCCTTCAGCCAATCTGAACTCGCTCGTGTATGTGGGTTCAAACCCCATGCGGAGCACTTGGAAAGAGTAGACGCCGGCCGCCACGGCCATCTCGAAGTACCCACTCCTATCGGTCACCTCAACTCCCACCATCTGCCCGGCCGAATCACGCAGAATCACTTCTGCGCCCGCGATCGGCCGGCTGGTCGAATCATCTGTGACCTTGCCACGAATGCTCTGGGCCTCGGTTCCGGAGCACAAGAGGTGGGTCAGTATCAGTGCCAGGCCGCTGCAAACGCGTAGTTTCATGGTAGCTTGATTCTGAAAGTGACACCGATCCAAAGTCAGTTCGTGCCGGTACCCTTTGGCTCGCCTCCGATTCGAAGTTGATATCGTACTATGTAGGTTTCGTCGAAGTCTCCCCTCTTTGTGGCCCATACCGTGTCTCCACGGATCACCCGTAGGCCTGCTCCCCTCGGAACGTAGGCTTCGCCCAGGTAGACACCGTTGGATTCAAAGACGTCCCGCGCAACTAAAGGCAGCTCATCGAA
>JAUVRV010000057.1 GCA_030597435.1 Gemmatimonadales bacterium
CGACCAATAGGGGACGTGCAGGGTATTTGGGATCGCACTGACACCCGAGGAGGTGGCGCTGGTGGAAGGTGTCTCGGACTACGTGATGTTGCTCGGAGTACCTTCTTATCCGGACCTCGTGAGTTACAACGCACGAGCACCGCGTGACAGTGTTGTCGGTGATACGTTGATCGCAGCTGCTCGTGAGACGCTGGAGTTGGGGCAGCAGTTTGGCGAAGTAGACATGGGCTTCGGGATAGGAAGTGTGCGTTACTTCGTCAGGCCTTTGGCGACGGGAAGCCAACCGTGGGCGGCTGTTGTCTCCAGCGTCCCCATGTCCGAAGTCGGAATGCACTTGCAGCGCCTGGTGTCGATGCTGCTGCTCATTGCGCCGTTGATCATCCTTGCGTCGACCGTAATTGCATATGTGCGCGCCGGTCGCACACTTCAACCGGTCGACAACATCGTCGACGAGGTCGAGGCGATCACCGATGGTCGAACACTACATCGTCGACTGGCAACCCCAACCAAAAAGGACGAGCTGACACGCCTCATCACTACGCTGAATGCCATGCTCGCCCGGCTCGAGACCAGCTTCCGCACACTGCGCCGGTTCACCGCCGATGCAAGCCATGAGCTGAAGACACCACTCACCGTTTTGCGGTCGGGCATCGAGCGCGCAATCACTCATCCGGAAGTCAGGCCGGAGGTGCTCGAGGTACTCGAGGATACTCTACTAGAGGTGAAGCGGATGACGGAGTTGGTCGACTCGCTGCTGACGTTGGCGCGAGCCGATGAAGGACGGGCACCGCTGCATGTGGAGCAGGTAGATCTGCGCGATCTGATGAACGAGACCGCCGAGACGGCCGGCATACTCGGTGGGCAGGCTTCAGTCACTGTCACAGTGGCGGCACCCAGGCGATCGAGAATGCTGTCAGTCGACCGGAGCCGGATTCGCCAACTGCTGATGAATCTGTTGACCAATGCAATCAAGTACACACCAGTTGGCGGAAAGGTCACGTTCGACGCGACCATCCGAGGTGACGATGTCGTCTTCACGGTGAGTGATACGGGAGTCGGGATCGCGCCAGGTGAGCTGCCTCATGTATTCGATCGATTCTGGCGGGCAGACCCCGCCAGGAGCCGCACGGGGCAACGCTCGGGTGCCGGGCTCGGTCTGGCAATCAGCAAGTGGATTGCTGAAGCTCATGGCGGGTCGATCCAGGTCAACAGCCGACCCGGCAAGGGAACGACAATGATCGTCACCCTCCCCATCAGCGGGGAAAACGAGTAACCCCACCAGCAGTGCGCCAAGCCGAATCGCGTTCTCCATCCATCCCTCTTGCGAACCGTTTTCGGAGGTGTAGGTTACCGCCCGCGTACCACCCTCCATTTGTGAGGTACGTCACATTTTTGTCATCGTTTTGTAATGATTTGCCCACGCTGCTGCCAGTCTTGCGCGGGAACCGTGGGGTAGAATTAGTACAAACACTGTCGGAGGCGAGTCATGTTTGACAACCTCATGGAGTCAAATCCATCAAAACAGGGTCGGCTAGCGCGCTTCTTTTCTGGCTCGAGTGTGTCGGTAGTATTGCACACCGGGTTTATCTACTTCGCGATAACCATGACCATGGGTACTCTGGAAGAGGAGCAGGAAATGGTGGTCGATACGACCATGATCTTCATTCAGGAAACGCCTGAAGAGGACGAGCCACCTCCGCCCGAGGTGCTCGATCTGCCACCACCGAAGGGATTCCGGACCCTATCAGCACCCATCAACATCCCGACCGGTATCCCACCGATCGACTTGAGTCAGCAGTTCGACCCGCGTGACTTCAGTGGCATCGGTGTGGAAGAAGGCGTTTTCGAGGGAGTTGAAGAGGGACCGATCGACCTGGCTCAGGTCTTCACCGAGGCAGTGGTCGATGAACCACCTGAGCGGATTTCCAGTCCACCGCTCGAGTATCCTCGCATGATGCAACAGGCGGGCATCGAAGGATCGGTCGTGTTGCAAGGCGTAGTGGACACGACGGGTCGTATCGAACGGAACTCGATCGTGGTCATCAGCTCCACGAACCGTGCGTTCGAGGGACCTGCGAAACAGCTGCTCCAGCGGAGTCTGTTCCGACCAGGACGGGTTCGCGGGCAGGCGGTGAGAGTGCTCATCCAGCTGCCGATCCAATTCACGCTCATTGGTGGCGAGTGATCCAGCAGTTGACTGACTATAGATGAGAGTTATCGATCTAAACCCATGACGGAGGCGTGTTAGGTAATGTCATTACTTGCACTTTGGAACGACGCCGGTTTGTTCGCCCGGTTCATCATCATGCTACTGTTGGTCATGTCTGTCCTGTCACTGTCCGTATCTGCTGCAAAATGGTGGCGCTTCCGTCGCAGTCGTAAGGCGACGCGCCGGTTTGCACCGGAGTTCGCCCGTTTCCTCCAGGAAGAGGAGCTGGATGCGGCGATCGAGTTGGCAGAATCTGAGAAGACATCACACGTCGCCCGAGTTCTCGGTGGGGCATTGGCTGAAGTGAAGCCGCTGATCCGTGATCGTGCGACCATCACGGCTGCGGATATCAACTCGGCCGAGCGCGCAATCGAGCGTCAGAGCCTGATTCTGTTGTCGGAACTCAAGAAGGGCATGGCCATCCTGGGGACGGTCGGTGCAACGGCACCGTTTGTAGGTCTGCTGGGAACCACGATGGGTGTGGTGACCTCGTTCACCGGCATGGCGTTGACCGGCTCCGGCGGACTGGCAGCGATTTCCGCTGGTATTGCGGAGGCGCTGATTACGACTGCGTTTGGTCTCGGTGTGGCTATTCCGGCGGTGTGGTTATACAACTACTTCACGGCCCGGATCGAGAACATCACGGTTGAGATGACTTATACGTCGGCAGAGCTGGTTGACTTCCTGATCAAGAGCGTCGGCAGTGAGTTCGGTCGCTCGATCTTCACCAAGGAGTTCAAGGCTCAGCAGGCCGCATCAACCGAGCCCACTACTTGACGGTCGCAGACCAGGCCACATAAGGAGAGCTGGTCATATGAAATTAAGCTTAAAGACCAACGTAAAGGCCGAACCCAACGTCGTTCCGATGATCGATGTCATGTTGGTGTTGCTCATCATCTTCATGATCGTGACGCCGATCATCTCCGCCGGTTTCCAGGCAACGATGCCCTATGCCAAGCAGATCGAAAGTCGGCCGGAAGAAGATGGTGATATCATCCTCGGTATCGATACCAGAGGGCAATACTACCTCGATCCCGGCACCAAGAAGATCGGGATTGTTCCTGAGGGAGCGCTCGAAGGCATGTTGCGGGCCATCTATGACGCCCGTACCAAGGACAAGATTCTGTATCTCCGGGCACACAACGATCTAGAATACGGGACGATCCAGGATGCGGTAGAGATCTGCCGCACGGCGGGTGTGCGTGTACTTGCGACAATCGCCGAGGAGAGACGAGTCGCGGTTGGGCAAGCCCGCGCAGCCAGAGAAGGGGGGGATTGAGCCATGCAAGTAAGCGATAGCAGCGGTGGAGTACTCAACGAGCCCAACGTCGTTCCGATGATAGACGTCCTGCTCGTGTTGCTCATCATCTTCATGATGCAGATACCCCTCCAGCGCAAAGCGATGGAAACACAGGTTCCTCCGGTGCAGCAAAGAGAACAAGAGGAGGAGGCTGGTGATAGCGACCAGATCGTGCTCGAGATGAGAGCCGATGGCTCATTTGCCATCAACAACGAGACGGTCTCGGAAGCTGCCCTCGATGCGAGGCTGCATCAGATCTACGACAATCGACCGGCGAAGTTGATGTTCCTGAAGCCGGCAAGGAATCGTAAGTATCAAGAGATCATGCACGTCATGGATGTCGCACGCGGGGCCGGCGTTCAGGTCATTGGTCTGACGCCCAAGGAGGCTGACGAAGTAGAAGCAGCACAATAACCTGCACCCGTTTGTGGGGCTGTAGGATTAGCGGGCGTGGTAGCCGAAACCTGAGGCTTCCGCGCCCGTTTGGTGTATTATAGGGAACATGAGAGGACCGCCCCGCCCACCGAATCTCACCTTACCCCGATCGGACAAGCCGTTCTTCGGGGGCACGGCCGCGTCCGTGGTGCTGCATGGTGTGCTCATCCTGCTGATTGTGATCGGCGAGCGGACCACCCACGAGTTGTTTCTGGCTGGGGGCGGCTCGGGGCCCGCAGGTGGTGGTGGCGGTGGTGGCGCCGAATTCATCAGGTATGTCGATATCCCCGCGTTTCGGACAGCGTCCGCGGCCGCCGCAGAGGTTCCCGAGGAACGCACAGTAGCGATCTCGATTCCTAAGCCAGTGCTACGGGAGATCCCCCAAGAAGCCCCTCGGATCGCGTTCGCCCGGCCGACAGAACACCTGACCGCGCCGGAGGTGGGTAGCGGTGCAGGCTCCGGTGGCGGCCCGGGCAGTGGCACTGGGACCGGCGGGGGTGTGGGGACCGGTCAGGGTACCGGTGTCGGGAGTGGGGAAGGGCCGGGTAGCGGAGGCGATGGGGGCAGCGGATTCGCGCCCCAGTCCCGTCAAATGCTGCTTCCGCCAGAAGCCCCGGAATCGATCAAGGGGACTGAGTACAGAGTCCGCTTCTGGATCAACGAGTTTGGTAAGGTCACAAAGGTCGAAATCGAGCCCCGCATCGCCGATGGCAAGTACCGTAAGAAGTTCATGGAGAAGATGCGCCAGTTCACGTTCCACCCAGCCCGCAGGGCCGATGGGACGCCTGTGGCCGCGCATTATGATGTGCTAATAACACCCTAGCGTGAGCTGCAGTTGCTGGCAATGCGGCCGCCTTTTCCCTGGCCGCCTCACCTGATCAACCTAGCCGCCATAGCCAGCGCCCCAACAGCCGCATCAACCTCCACGTCAGCGATCGCAACTCGTGGTGTTGCCTCGTGAAGCCGGGCCACTAGTGAATGGCGCGTCGACGTGTCGGCCGTCAATAATCCGCCGCCCAGCGCTACCGGCACGGTCGAATCCGGCGGGAAGTGGCGCACGAGTGCGAGCACCAGGCTGGCCAAATCCTGGGCTGCCGAGTTCACTAAACGTGCGGCCACGATGTCACCCTGGCCGGCTGTGTGGTCTACCATGGCGGCCAGATCAATGACTGCACGCCGTTCGACCGACCGGGCCCAGCGGATGGTTTGATCTGCCGTTTCGGTGCCCGCTTCCTGAGCTAGGACCTCGGTCAGTTCCGTGGCTTGGCCCCGACCGTCGGATGCATGACCGATCGCTGCGAGCGCGGCGCGGGCCAGCGCATACCCGCTACCCTCGTCGCCGAATTGCCAGCCGAGACCGCCCGTGCGCCACAGCTGGCCGTGCTGATCCCTGCCGTAGGCTATCGATCCCGATCCGGCGCACAGCGTGATGCCTGGGTCATCGCCGAAGGCACTCCGTAGAGCGATTTCCCCGTCTGTTGTCACGGCGACTGAGCATTCTGAACACAGGACAGCCTTGAACGCATATTCGGCGGCAGCGCGCACATCGGCATCACCGGCACCGGCTGCCCCAACCACGACGGCTGCCACATCACCGTCCAACCGAGCTGACCTGAGCGCGGCTGTGATCGACTCCAAGATCGATTTGATTGAGTCATCCAAGCCGTCTAGATCGAGGACCACACCAGGTCCCCGGAAACGGGCTGCCGGTTCGAGTGAAGCGTCGGCGACCACCACCTCCGTGTGAGCGGCTCCCGCGTCTACACCCACCAGTACACTCATGACGTATCCACGAATGATCGGATCCAAGTAGAGAATAATCCTACTCCGATGGCGATAACCGTTCCCAACGGCACGTACCAGGGCCAGGCGAGGTCCGCAAATGGGCCCGGCTTCAGCAGCACGATCAGGAGCATTGCCCCCGTTGCTGTCACGATTGTCACTATTGCGTCGAACTGCTGCACCTTCGGTGAGATTCCGCCCAAGATGTACGTCCCCAGGAGGCCGCCATATGTGATCGACGCTATCGACAAGGCGAGTACCACGACAGGTTGGTCGTTCGATTGAAATGCCAGCGCCCCACCAGCAAGCACTACGGCCCAGCCGAGCGTCGTCCAGCGTCCCACAAAAAGCAATTTGCGGGCATCACGCGTCCCGGTGAGGGGAGCATAGAAGTCGTAGGTCGCAGCCGATGCCAGGGAGTTCAGCGAGGAACTCACCGTACTCATCGCGGCAGCGAAGATACCGGCGATGACCAATCCTGAAAGCCCAGCTGGCAGCAGGTCTACGATGAACGAAGGGAATAACTCGTCACTCGACAACGTCCCATTGTCGGCGCCTGCAGCCCAGATGAACGTCCCCACCAACAGGAAGATTGCGAATTGGACAATCACCAGTATGCCCGATCCCACTAGAGCCTTGCGGGCGTCGCTCAATGAGCGGGTGGACAACAACCGCTGCACCATGAGGTGGTCTGTCCCGTGAGAACCCGCAGACAGGAGAGCGCCTCCGATCAGGCCTCCCCAGAACGTGTACACCTTGGAAAAGGAGAACTCCCAATCGAATGTCCTCAGCTTGCCTGCCTCGAACGCATCGGACATCACGGTTCCGAAACCGCCGGCCAGACTGGCCGCAACTGCGATCGCCGCAAAGCCGGCCACCACATAGAGTCCCATCTGCATCACGTCGACCCAAATCACCGCCTTGATACCGCCGGCCAACGTGTATGCAAGTGTCACGGCGGCCACGATCACGACACACCAGAAGATCGACAACCCCGTTACGATATGGAGTGGTATCGCGGTGGCAAAAACGCGAACGCTGTCACCCATCGCTCGGATCGTCATAAAAACCGCTGACGCGAGCCTTCTCGTACCCGGGCCGAATCTGGTCTCGAGCCTGGTGTAGGCTGTCTCCTGCTCGCCGCGGAAAGAGCCTGGCAGGAGCCAAATCGACACGCCGATGCGACCCACCAGGTACCCCAGAGGGAGTTGCAGGAACGTGAGATCACCCCGCGCCGCGATCCCAGGAATGGAGATGACGGTGATGGCCGACGTCTCGGTAGCGACCACCGATAGCATCACGGCCCACCAGGGTATGTCGCGCTGTCCTAGGAAATAGTCGCGGGCGTCATGCTGCTTCCGGGTGAAGTGGACACCTATGGCGAGGACGGCGGCGAAGTAAACCGCCATCACGGCCAGATCTAGGCCGGTCATGCCCTATGCCTGGCTGCGAAAACGAAAAGGGCCTGCGAACTAGCAGGCCCTCTTGTTGCCATAGTGGATCTCAACTGGATCAGGCGGTGAATGATTCACCGCATCCGCATCCACCCGTTGAGTTCGGGTTGTTGAACGTAAAACCCGACGCCTGCATCGTGGATACGTAGTCGATCTCGGTACCGTTCAGGTACTGGGCGCTGAATGCATCGACGTAAATGCGCAAACCGTCTTGGTTCACCGTCAAATCGTCGTCCATCGGACGCTCAGCGATTTCCAAGCCGTACTTGAAACCGGAGCATCCACCCGGCATGACTGACACTCGGAGCCCAGCTGTCTCCGCAGGAATATCCTGCTCCTTGATGAACGACTGAACTTGCTCGAGCGCTGCGTCGGTCACCTTGATGTCAACGGTGGCCTCGGGACGCTGTGTTGTACTCATTACTTCACCTCCGTAGCGATCAAGGAACATAGAAGGGGCCCACCAGGTAGTCAACACGGGAGGTGCAGAAACTGTTCCCCAGCAAGAACTTATGATTTACGATTTGCGATTTGGGGGCAGGCGTCAGCTTGGCGGCGGGTGACTTCGGACTGCACATCGCAAATCTGAAATCGCAAATCGCGAATCGTGCATCAGCCGCTTCCCGCTCCCCGTTCCCCGTTCACCCTTCCCCGTCTTCTCAACCCCACAACCACCGAATCCGCTACCGGCCCCCGCAGCCCCAAGACTGCCCGGTTCTCGCGGGTCGGATGCACCCGGTTCGTCAGCAGGATCACGAACAGCTCGGCGTCGGGATCGATCCAGATACTGGTGCCAGTAAACCCTGTGTGTCCGAAGCTGGTCCGCGACATCATGGTACCTGCGGAGCTGCCGGTTTCCGAGGGCGTATCCCAGCCGAGCGCTCTGGTCGATCCTTCCGGTCCCGGCTGTCGGCTGGTGAAAGCCTGCACCAGGTCGGCGGGTAGGAATGGCTGGCTTTCGGCAGAGAGTCGACCGTGATACGCATCCAGCATCCAGATTGCGAATTTGGCGAGGTCGGGCACAATACTGAACAATCCGGCATGACCGGCAACACCCTCCAGCCTTGCCGCGTTCTCGTCATGCACTTCGCCCCTCACCACACCTTCCCGCCACGGGTCCAGTTCAGTGGGTGTGATGCGATTGATCCACTCTGATGGCGGCCGGTAGCGCGTCCACTCCATTCCCAGCGGTCCGAAAACACGGTCGGCCAGAAACACATCGAGAGACGTGCCCGATACCTGTTCCACTATCAGTCCCAGGGTGATCGCGCCGAAATCGGAGTACACGTATCTCTCACCCGGAACACTCTGCAGGGTCGCTGCCATGACCGAATCGATCGCTTCATCTTTCGTTCCGGTCTCGAGGTGCAGTGGTCGCCAGCCTTCGAGTCCTGCGGTGTGAGTCAGCAAATGCCGAACCGTGACGTCTTCCTTGCCCGGGCCGGCGAATGCGGGGAGGTAGCCGTTCACTGGAGCGTCGAGGTCGATGGCTCCGTCTGCTACCAGTAACATCACGGCCGTCGTGAGCCCTATGACCTTGGTCAGGCTAGCCAGGTCATAGACGGTGCTGTCGTCGACCTGACGGGAATCGTCGTCGCCGTAGTGCCCAACGGCGACAAACTCGACGGTATCGCGCAGCCCTACAGCCAGAACGGCGCCGGGAAACGCGTCTGCCTCCACGCTCGATTGCAGTAATGCGGTTGCAGGCTCCAGGCTCTCGCGATCCAATACCCAGTCCAGGCTGGTTTCCGAGTGACACTGGACTATCAAGAGGACCGGCAGTAACGGGGCCGGCGCCCTGCGAAGTCTGAACCTCATTGACGCATGAGGTTGATTCCAAAGCCTCGCGGGTATGCATCGGAGAGCGTGATGGGGAGCTTGCCGGTCACAGGTATCGCACCGACCAACGCACGCCCTACAGCCCGCTCGGTTGCTGGGAAATCGCTCCAAGCCAAGAGGTAAGCTCCGCCGAAACCCTCTACTTGATTCATCAGGTAGGGACTGCCCAGCGCGGCCAGTACAGTAGGCTTCTGTCCGTCAGTGCTCGCAATCAGAGCGGCCAGCGAATCGGGCAACTGGATGTGCCCACGCCCGGCAATGAACCTCACTCCCATGGCAAAAACGACGCGGGGGCTTCCCTTGATCACTGCCCGGGCCGAGTCGTACGATGCCGCACCCGATGCGGGATAGAGCCGGAACGAATTCACCGTATCACCGTGTGATCTCAACTCTCCGATCAAGATGTTTCCGGCAGTGAGGTTCGTCTCCTCGGCGTAGGAGATGACCGCGGTGCGACCACGTTGATCGCGGAATTGGTCGATGGGTCCCCTCTGTACCAACGTGAGCGACCGGTCCGCAATGTCGTTGGCTAGTTCCTGCAGGTCACGCCTGCCCACCGTTGTCGGAATGCTGTCCAACGATGCCGTCCGCACGCTGAACAGCCCAGCCTCTCGCTTCAGGTCCAACATGCGGCGGACCGATGTGTCGAGGCGCTCCATCGTGATACGGCCCTCGGCAATGGCAGCAAGCATTGCGGTAATCGCGACCTTGGGATCGGCCGGGATCAGCAGGAGATCGCTTCCGGCCATGAAGGCACGTACCACAGTCTCCCCGACACCGTACTTGCTCACGATTGCGCCCATGGTGAGCGCGTCGGTGACCACGAGACCGTCGAACCCGAGTGAGTCTCGCCGGAACCCGGTCATGATCGCAGGTGAGAAGGTCGCCGGCGGCGGATCGTCATCGCCGTCAATGCAGGGCATGGCCAGGTGTGCGGTCATCACCGCAGTCACTCCTGCATCGATCGCCGCCCTGAACGGTACCAACTCGACCGTGTTCAGCTGATCCCAACAGGCGGTGACTACCGGCAGATCGATGTGTGAGTCAGACTTGGTGTCGCCGTGACCGGGGAAATGCTTTGCCGTTGTGAACAGACCGTATTCGCTGGCGCCGTGTACATACGCTGCGACCAACGCAGCCACCGCGTGCGGATCCTCACCGAACGAACGGGTGTTGATGATAGGATTGTCGGGGTTGCTGTTCACGTCGGCGACCGGCGAGAACGTCATGTGGATGCCCACTGCCCGTGCTTCCAGGGCTGTGGCACGGCCCAGTTCGTATGCGTCATTCACGTTGCCCGTTGCACCCAACGCCATTGCCATGGGGAATAACGTGCCACCCACCAGACGC
>JAUVRV010000063.1 GCA_030597435.1 Gemmatimonadales bacterium
AGGCGATCTTCTTCGACGAAGGGCCCTCCGCCAACAACAATCAGTCTTGCGCGACGTGCCACGATCCTGAGTGGGGCTTCGTCGGCCCCAGGTCCGACATCAACGCAGCAGGAGCGGTGTACCCCGGTTCTTTCGAAGACCGGTTCGGCAACCGCAAGCCCCCGTCGGCTGCCTACGCCACCCTGAGTCCGGTGCTGCACTGGAACGGTGACCTGTTCGTTGGCGGCAACTTCTGGGGCGGCCGTGCGACGGGCGAGCTGCTGGGCAGCCCGGCCGCGGAACAGGCTCAGGGACCCTTCCTGAATCCCGCTGAGCAGGCGTTGGAGTCGGCTGAAGACGTGGTTGAGTACGTCTGTGCTAACCACGAGACGCTGTTCCCGGACCACCTGAGTTCGCTATGCGACGAAGGCACGACAGAGGAGATCTACGATGTCGTGGGACTCGCCGTGGCCGCGTTTGAGGACTCTCCTGAAGTGAATGCCTTCAGCTCGAAGTACGATGCATACCTGGCCGCCCTAGTCAAGCTGACCAAGGAAGAACGGAAGGGGCTCTCCCTGTTCCGTGGGAAGGGCAAGTGCGCGAAGTGCCACGTGCTCGGTTCAGGACGTAACAAGAACCCGGCCCTCTTTACGGATTTCACCTTCGATAACCTCGGCATTCCAATCAATCCGCTGAATCCGGCCTTCATCGAAGATGGTTTCGTGGATTACGGTCTGGGTGGATTCCTGGAGGGTTCGGGGCGTGAAGATTGGGAAGCCCTGGCCGACGATTTCATGGGCATGCAAAAGGTACCGACGCTGCGCAACGTCGACCTGCGGCCGCACGAAGACGAAATCAAGGCGTTCGGCCACAACGGCTACTTCAAGAGCCTCAGGGAGATCGTCCACTTCTACAACACGCGTGACGTGAAGCCAACGTGCCCCGGCAACTACACCTCAGAGGAAGCGATTCTCGCAGACTGCTGGCCGGCACCGGAGGTCATGGAAAACGTGAACACTGCGGAATTGGGCGATTTGCGGCTGACATTTGAGGACGAGATTGCGATAGTGGCTTTTCTAAAGACGCTGAGTGATGGATTTGTTCCGTAGTCGGCGTTCCACCTGAATTTGTCTGCCCCCGGACGTCTCGCGGCGTTCGGGGCTGCTCTGTTGGTCTAAGGGCGGCAATCGCCTACGAACTACACCTCAGGCGGACGAGTCTTTCTTGCGTTCCCAAAAAAACTTGGTCCACCAGACCACGCTTAGAACAAGCACAAAGGCGCCAAACCACTGCCGCCAACCGTCCTCGAAGACGTAAAGCAGTCCGGCCAACGGCAGAATGAAATACATGCCCATAACCCACTTGGGCGTCTGTTTCTTTTCAGCCATGCCGCGAACATACACGAGCACACCTTGATGTCAAAGTACCCACGTCGCCACCGCCCCGAGTGTCTCGCGGCGATCGGGGCTTCTTAGTTCACCCCCGGCTGCCCGCTAAGCGCCGTTGGCCAACGTGAACCGCCCCGTCTACAAACGACCGCGGTGTCTTGCGAAGAGTGTAGTCGCGCCGCGCCGGCTATCCAGACAAGATCCACCACGACTTCAGGCGGACCGCTCTCCGACGCCTCGAGCGAGCGTCGTGCCCCGGTCAGTTGCAAAGGCCCTTGTGGGCCACAAGACCGATTCGATCTACGAGCGGTACGCGATCGTCGCCGAGCAGGACCTGAGGGACGGCTTGAAGAAGGTCGCGAATGTTGCGAAGAAAGCCTCGAAGAAGTCGAGCGGCGAAGTCATTCCGATGAACCGACGGAAGGCTTCTCAAAAGTGAATGGACATTATATGGACATTTTGGGGCTGAATGCACAATGAAGGCAGGCCGGATGGAGAATGAAGAAGGGCCGCAAGTCATTGCGGCCCTTTCTCTTATCTCAGTGCCCGAGGAGAGAATCGAACTCTCACGGGGTTGCCCCCACGGGATTTTGAGTCCCGCGCGTCTACCAGTTCCACCACTCGGGCGAGGGACAGAAATAATACCTCATTCCTCGCCGGTGGGGCAGTCTCGTGGGTGTCCACATCAGGAGGAGTGCTCGCGAACAGCTCGATTGGGTCGCGGCTGTACGCGTTTCGCCGTAGCGACGCCAGAGAATGGCTGGGGTGGGCGTGGTGATCGTGACGCTGATCGGGCACCGGCATCCGCGACGCGCCCAGGAGCGGCCCAAACGCGCAGGTTTCACAACGCTCCGGCCGGATCACTCGACGTAAGGGGTTGCCAAATATAGGGTTGGGCATAGTCGACATGCCACGTGAAGCGCCGAGCAGCCTCCGTAACTCGTCGATTTGAAGCTTCAAGTCGACGGTTTTCGCACCTGCGCCACTCCATACCCGTTCCAAAATGAATTCATAAGGGCGATATCGACGATCCCCGGCCTCGAGTCGGTGGCTTCACATGTTGCCCCACCAGGTGCTTGTGACGGGGCGGCGCCTAGCGGTGTCGAGGCGACAAGGCCAGGCGTGCGGCAGGCAACTCCAGGTGTGCGAGACACCGCTGGTATTGTCGAATCGGCACCTTCACACAGACAATCGGCTTGGCGACGCCGCGGCAGGATCCGACATCACGTCGGATCCTGCTCGCCCTCACTTCTTCCGCAACCCGACGAGTACCCCAACCACCACACCACCCAACGTGAGGAATACCACCGCCCATTCCCAGAAATAGCTTGGCTGAGATCCCGTCGTGATGTCGTCCAATGCCGCCCAGTTGAGCGCCACCAACGCCAGAACAGAAAGAACGAGAGCCACCCCTCTCACGGTGACTCTCGGTTTGTTCGGACTCGAGTTTTCTACTTCAGCCGTTCCGCGTTCCCCGTTCCCCGTTCCCGGACTATCGACCACCACCACCCTCCATGTTCTGCTGCCGGTTCCGCATGACGTTCTGTATGTTGTGCTGCAGCCTACGTTGAGACAGCATGAGCTGGGCTCGCTGCACCGGAGTCAGAAACTCGGCCAGGTCCGCCTGGTTGCGCCGTTCCGTCTCGATCAACTCCTCCTGAACATCGAAGATCGCATCGATCAGGTTGACCAGGCTATCGGCGTCCGCCGCCACACCGGGCTTCATCTGCCCCTCCAGCGCCTGCCACAGGACACGCTCACGCTGCTGGAGTTCCCTTCGCTCGTTGAACGCGCGCTCCGTCAGTTGCGTGAAGTCCTGAAACTGCTCGTCGTTCAGACCAGCCTGTTGCTTGTAGTTCTCCATGTAGCGCTGCATCACCTGCTGCTGCAACATCTGGCGCTGACGCATCTGGCCTTGCTGGGCCGAGACCACCGAAGTCGCGGCTACGATCAAGACCATGGTGAGAGAAAGTGCTCGCATTACCCCTCCATCAGTGCGAGCAGCTCCTCGAGCTGCCCTTCATTCATATCTTGCAGGTTGACCGCCGACAGCTCGTATACCGGAGCGTCCACAGTCAGAGAGTCGTACACCTGCTGTAGCTCGTCGTTCGAAAGCGTATAAAGCTCGGTAAATGCTGGAAGAACGGCAACCTCGCCTCCGTTGCTTGCCAACTGACCGACCACCAGGACGCCCGCCGTCAGCACCACCACCGCCGCGGCTGCTACCGACTGCAGCACCGGCATCCTCCGCCACCACCTAACGGTCACCGGCTCCTCTTTGACCCGCCGCAGGACGGCCCGCGCCGTCTGCTCGACATCGAGCATGTCAGCGGCCTCCGCCCCCAGTCTCTTCGCCAATTGTTCTAGCTGCCGCTCATCCATGTGTGCCTCGCATATCTCCTTCCCCTTCTTCCCCTCCTAATCTGTCTATTCTGCCAAAGCTCTTTTCAACCGCTTCACCGCTTGATGATAGTGCACCCTCGCTGCCCCTACGGACGTCTCCAGTGCCTCGGCGATATCCTCGTACCCCATGCCCTGCTGCGCTCTCAGCAGGAAGACATCTCGCTGCATCAGCGGCAATGCGACCACCGCGCGTTCCAGCCTCCGCTCCAAGTCCAGCCCGACCACCGCCGAATGGGGATCGTTCCCAACATCCACGACATCCCGGTCCTCCAAGGCCACAACCGGATGCCTGATCTGCTTGCGCCTCAGGTCCTTGAGCGCGTTCGATCCGATAGCCATCACCCAAGTCCGGAATCCAGCCGTCCCACGGTAGCTCTCGAGCCTCCTAAAGGCCCTGAAAAAGGCCTCCTGGACCAGATCTTCCACGTCCTCCCCTGCCCCAGCCGCACTCAGATACCGCGCCACAGCTCCGGCATGGCGCCGCACGAGTTCGGTGGCTGCCACCTCCTCCCCACGCCGCCATCTATCGATCAGCTCGGCGTCGGAGGGGCCAACCTCGGACGCCTCAGACACTTGCATCGACACACTTGGATAGACGGGTGAGCATGGGTGAATGTTAAGAGATGACGTGGTCTTGCGCTAAGAGGTGGGGAAGAAGGGGAAGGAGAATGCCCCTTCCCGTGCGGCTCGCCCCGGCCCGGTCCAAGCGACCGCACACCGGATCACTACCCCAGCCGGAGGCCGTAGTCCAAAGTAACATCGGGAAACCGGGAAACCAGGTTGCCGATCTGCGTCACCCTCCACCAACCTCATCCAACCTGAAGCGACCTGAGCCCAGCCCAACGAAATCTCTTCTTTTCTCCTTCCCCTCCTTTTCCCTTCTCCATCCATCTAGACCTCTCCCAAGCTACCCAACTCACCCTGGCCCCGTTTCCACCACTTCTACCTGCCCCCTTGCACTAATTGTGAAGCTTCCTTAATATTCGAACGAACGTTCGAATACGCAACCTGAGGGGAACATGACCACCCATCAATACGACGAGCGTCTGCACCACCTGCTCCGCACCGCCGCACACGTGTTCGCCGAGCAAGGCTATCACGCCACCTCGATGCGTGACCTTTCAAAAGCAACAGGTATGAGTCTCGCCGGCATGTACTACTACGTGCGCTGCAAGGACGAGCTGCTGTATCAGATCCAGGAGCGTTGCTTCATGGGTGTGCTCGAGGGGGCGCAGACAGCACTCGAGTCTGGCACTGACCCGGGAGACAGCATAGACCGGCTCATACGGCATCACGTGACGTTCTTCACCGAGCACATGAGCGAGATGAAGGTGCTGTCACACGAAGCCGACAGCCTGACGCAGGAACGCCAGGAATCGATCGACTCGCTCAAGAAGCAGTACGTCACACTACTGGCAGATCTCATTGGGGACGCACAGGGAGAAGGTGCGAAAGCCGACAAGCGCGTCGCGACATACGCCCTGGTTGGCATGATGAACTGGATCTACACCTGGTACGACCCGAAGGGTGAGATCGAGCCCGATCAACTCGCCGAGCAATTCTCTGAAGTCTTTCTACACGGAATACTGACTGCCACAACTTCTGCGATACCAAACGGAGGATGATCGCACATGGGGACCACAGCCACAGCTAACCCGCGCACAGACGAGAGCACCGAGACACTGGTTCGCTACCATGTCGAGGACGGCCTCGCAGTCATCGAACTCAACGACCCACCGGCAAACACGTACACCCATGAGATGATGCAGCAGTTGGACACGGCCATTCACAGGGCCGGGAGGGATGATGAGGCTCAGGTCATCATTCTCCGCGGCAACGGCGACAAATTCTTCTCGGCGGGCGCGGACTTCCAGATGCTGAATGAGGTTACGCCTCGATTCAAGTACTTCTTCTGCCTGCAAGCCAATGAGACCCTGAACCGACTGGAGCACACCCCCAAGCTCGTCATCGCCGCGCTCAACGGCCACACGGTCGGTGGCGGACTCGAGATCGCCATGGCTTGTGACATCAGGCTGGCACGCAAGGATTCCGGCAAGATTGGGTTGCCCGAGGTGAACCTTGGCGTGCTGCCTGGTACGGGTGGCACTCAGCGCCTGTCGCGCATAGTCGGGAAGTCACGTTCCATAGAGATGATGATAAAGGGCGAGGTTTTCTCGTTCGAAAAGGCACAGGAGATTGGTTTGGTCAACCAGGTCTTCGAGAACAACGGTTTCTGGGACCAGGTTGTCATGTACGCCAAGCAGTTCTGCACTCCGAACAAGGCCGCGAAAGCGGTTGGCTGCATCAAGCGTGCTGTCTGCTCCGGCCTCGAGATCCCGTTCGAGAGCGGGCTCGCGATCGAGCGTGAGTTGCAGCAGCTGCTGTTCCAGAGTTCGGACGCAAAAGAGGGGCTCGCGGCGTACGTGGACAAGCGGATGGCCGAGTTCAAGGGCGTCTGAGTTGAAGACTCAGCTGTTCATCAACAACGAGTGGTGCGACGCCGCTTCGGGTACCACGCTCGAAGTAGTCAATCCCGCCACTGAAGAGACCCTGGCAGAAGTGCAATCGGCTGGTGAGGTGGACGTGGCCCAGGCAGTCGCGTCTGCCCGCACTTGTTTCGAGAGCGACGAGTGGCATGGTCTCACTCCACGCAAGCGGGGCGAGGTGCTGTACCGCGCGGGGCAACTCCTGGTCGAACGACGCAACGACATCGCCAAGCTCGAGACTCTGCAGAACGGCAAGCCGCTGTTTGAGTCGAAGATCGACGTCGCAATGACCGCCGAGACACTGAAGTACTACGGCGGTTGGGCCGACAAGCTCTCGGGCGATGTGCTGCCCGCGAGCACCGGCGACCTGGTCTACACGACCCGAGAGCCGCTGGGCGTGGTGGGGGCGATCGTCCCCTGGAACTTCCCGCTCAATCTCGCGAGTTGGAAGGTCGCGCCGGCTCTCGCAGCCGGTTGCACCGTCGTGCTCAAACCCGCGCCGGAGACGCCTCTCACTGCGTTGGCTCTGGCCGAGCTGCTACAGGATGCCGGGCTGCCGCCTGGTGCGTTCAATGTCGTAGCTGGCGATGGACCCACGACCGGAGCAGCATTGGTCCAACATCCCGACGTCGACAAGATCGCGTTCACCGGATCGACCGAAGTCGGCAAACAGGTCATGCGTAACGCCGCCAGCACGGTGAAGCGAGTGACACTCGAACTCGGCGGTAAGAGCCCCAACATCATCTTCGGCGACGCCGATCTCGCGGCGGCCGTCCGCGGTGCAATCAACGGCATCTTCTACGGCAAGGGCGAAGTGTGTGCCGCGGGCTCACGACTGTTGGTCCAACAATCCGTGCACGATGAAGTCGTGGAGCAGCTCGCGAGCCGCGCGGCCAAGATGGTTCCCGGAGATCCGTTCCTCAAAGCGACACGACTCGGTGCGATTGTATCCAAGCGACAACATGACAAGGTGCTGTCGTACGTTGCAGCCGGTAAGAAAGAGGCCGAACTCGTGGCCGGGGGTAACGCAGTCCTGGTAGACGGTAAGGGGTACTTCGTCGAGGCCACTGTGTTCGACGGCGCCAAACCCGGTATGAAGATCGTAGATGAGGAGATCTTCGGAACGGTGCTGTCAGTGCTCAGCTTTGACGATGACGACGAAGCGGTAGCTCTGGCCAACGAGACTCGCTACGGCCTGGCTGCGGGTATCTGGACCAGCAACATCGGCAGAGCGTTCCGAGTCGCCCGTGCAATCCGCGCCGGAACCGTCTGGGTCAATACGTACAACCTGTATGACCCGGCCGCCCCGTTTGGCGGATTCAAAGCTAGCGGATTCGGCCGCGACCTGGGACGAGAGGCGCTCGACGGGTACACCGATACAAAGACGGTTTGGGTGGGACTGGGATGAGAACCGGTATGGCGGTAGAACGGTATGAAAGTAGTATAGGCGCAGTTCCACACACCCATACCGCTCTGGGACATTACCGCCCTGCGGCCGTACCGTCATACCGACCGGTGCGGTCGGGGGAAGTGGGGAGAAAATGAGAGACGCATATATCTGTTCCGCCGTGCGCACACCTGCGGGTAGACACGGTGGAGCCCTGGCGAGCGTGAGACCCGATGACCTGGGTGCAATCGTACTCAGGGCCGCCGTTGATCGAGTCGACTTCAATCCCGCCAAGTTGGACGACGTGATCATGGGCTGCGCCAACCAAGCAGGTGAGGACAATCGCAACGTCGGGCGCATGGCATCGCTGTTGGCTGGTTTTCCGGTTGAGGTACCTGGTCAGACAGTGAATCGACTGTGCGGCTCGGGGCTCCAGGCCGTCGCCAGTGCCGCGCAGGCCATAAAGGCTGACGAGGGTGACGCATTTGTGGCGGGTGGCCTCGAGAGCATGACGCGCACTCCGTACATCATGCAGAAGCGAGATGCCGGTTGGCACCGTCGTCCACCGGAACTCGCCGACAGCACCCTCGGTTGGCGTTTCGTTAACCCCGAGATGCCTACGGAGTGGACGATATCACTCGGTGGCACTGCGGAACTAGTCGCGAAGCAGTATGGCATCACGCGCGAAGAACAAGACCGGTTCGCCGTCCGCAGTCAGGAGCGTGCCCAGGCAGCCCTCGAGGACGGGCTCTTCCACGACGAGATAGTCCCGGTTCCCGTTACGCGCCCCGATGGAACGGTTCAGGACGTTACCCGGGACGAGCACCCCCGTTCGGGAGTGACGCTCGAGAAACTGGCCAAGTTGAAACCGGCATTCGTTACGGAAGGCGGTACCGTGACGGCCGGTTCTTCCAGCGGCATCAACGACGGGGCGGCGGCACTGTTGGTGTTGGGAGGAACGTCGAAGGGCTTGGGCGCAGTCACACCCATGGCTCGGATCGTGGCAACCGCTGTCGCCGGCGTCGATCCGGCAACCATGGGACTGGGACCCATACCCGCCACGCAGAAGGTTCTGGAACGCACGGACCTGGGCGTCAATGACCTCGACCTCGTGGAACTGAACGAGGCATTCGCGGCTCAGGCAATTGCGTGTATTCGTGAACTCAAGCTCGACCCCGAGCGGGTCAATCTCTTTGGCGGTGCCATAGCGTTGGGCCATCCCCTCGGCTGCACGGGCGCCAAGATCCTCACGACGCTGGTGCATGGACTCGAACGGACCGGTGGGCGTTACGGACTGGCAACCATGTGTATCGGCGTGGGCCAGGGAATCGCAATGATAGTCGAGCGGTTGTGAGCACCTTCGAGAATATCCTGCTTGCCGTGGACGAGGGCGTCGGACGCATTACGCTCAACCGTCCCGACAAGCTGAACGCGTTTGCCGGTACCATGCGTGAAGAGATCGCTCGAGCGGTCAGCGATATGGCCGCGGACAGTTCCGTGCGCGTGGTAGTCATCACCGGCGCCGGGCGTGCGTTTTGTGCTGGCGCCGACATTCACTACATGAAGCAACTGACGGAACAGGGCGACGTCGAGTCCTTCAGGCTTCTAGTCGAGGCAGGCCGCAACGTAATTACGACGATTCGCGCGACCCCAAAACCGGTGATTGCCAGTGTTAACGGTCCGGCGGCCGGCGGTGGGGCCAACCTAGCTCTGGTGTGCGATTTCCGGATCGCCTCCGAACGTGCGTCAATTGGCCAGACGTTCAGCCGTGTCGGACTCATGCCCGATTGGGGTGGCACCTATTTGCTGCCGAAGCTGGTGGGTTCCACCAAGGCGCTGGAACTGGTGTACTCCGGTGAGATGGTCGGGGCAACCGAGGCACTAGCACTCGGATTGTTCAATCGAGTAGTCCCACACGAGAAACTCGACAGCGAGACCGAGACATATGCACGGTCCTTGGTCGAAAAGCCGCCACTGGCCGTTGCTCTAGCAAAACAGACGATTTACTCGAACGAGGCCGACTCGCTCGAAAAAGCACTGCAATTGGAACTCGAGCATCAGTTGCGGTGCTTTCAAAGCGAAGATGCCAAGGAGGGCTTACGCGCCTTCCTCGACAAGCGAACCCCCACTTTCCAAGGCCGCTGAAGGAGACGTCTATGCGCAAAGTCCACAACTGGGATGACTGGACTGACTACTTCTACCACTGGCAGGACTCGATCGGCCTGGACCGTTCCGAACTGCGAGGCTTCAGTTTCGACATCAAATTCGGTGCGCCCGAGGCCGAGTCGATCGAGTTCGGTCACTACAAAGGCCAACGCAAGTGGCCGACCCTGATGCACATCCCCGATCAACGGATCCGTGACGCGTTGATGAACCTGATCGTGTACCAGG
>JAUVRV010000154.1 GCA_030597435.1 Gemmatimonadales bacterium
AGTAGCGCCCAACCCGGACTCGAGTGCACGAAAGTTAGAGGGCTTGTGTAAAGGGACTGTTAAGGCTTGGTAAGATTTCGGAGATCAGATAGATCAGATGGCTGATAGGGGGAATTGCACCCGGAACGTACTGCCTCGTCCCGCATCACTTTCAACAGAAATGGATCCACCAAAAGTCCTGCAAATGTGCTTCACAATGGAGAGTCCCAGACCGGTACCTTCCAGCTCACGTGAACGCGCCTTGTCCACCCGATAGAATCGCTCGAAGATCCTCGCGTGGTGCTCTCGCGGAATGCCAACACCGGTGTCTTCCACCTCGAGTATGGCTGACCGTGCGTCCGTATCCAACCGCACCCAAACATGGCCACCACCAGGCGTGTATTTCAGAGCATTGTCCAGAAGATTATTGACAACCAGCTCTAGTGCTTCGTATTCGCCCACAATGCGAACCGGTGTATCGGGAAGATCTCCCACGAGTTCGATTCCCTGCTCATCGGCCGACGCCGTGAACCGATCTAGTGATCCGCGTACGCAATCACGCATGTCCAGCGGCTCGGCCTGCAACAAGCCGTCGGCGGATTCCAGTCGCGCAAGCGTCAGGAGATCGGTGACCAGAAGCGACAGCCTCATGGCCTGATCTTGCACCTTGCCAAGGAAACGGGTCTTTGTCTCGTTGGGCATTGCCCGGTCTTCGATCACCGTATCGATCAGTCCTCTTATGGCTGTGATCGGTGTCTTGAGTTCATGAGATACATTGGCCACAAAGTCCTGGCGGACGGTCTCGAGCCTGCGCAGCTCGGTAACCTCATGTAGGACCAGGACGGCTCCGACGAGGTCTCCCTGAGCGTTCTGCAGGGGGGCAGTATGCAGCTCCACGATCTTGTCTTCTGCTCCACTGACGAGGCGCAGCTCGCGGGTTGCCTCCTTGGCCTCCTGCAATGTCTCATCTAGCGCCTCCCCCACCTTCACCACCCTCGTCACTTCCCAAATCGGTTTGCCTATGCTCTCTGCTGCTGGCACGCCGAGGATTCGGCCCGCGGCCGTATTGAGGTGAACCACGGTGCGCTCGCTGTCTACAGCAACAACACCTTCAACCATGCCACCGAGGATTGTGAGCAGCTTGCTGCGGTCTTCCGTGATCGTCTGCAACCGCTTCTCCAACTCACCGGCCATCCTATTGAATGCGCTCGCTAGCTGACCGATCTCATCAGTGGAGGTACTGCCGACACGCCGTTGGTAATCCCCTCCAGCGATTGACTCCGCTGCGGCAGTAATGGACGAAAGGGGGGCAATCACACGACCAGCAACCAGTAGACCTACGGCCATGGCAACGACGACCGCAATCAGCGCTCCCAGAGCAACGGCGGTACGAAGCCCGGCGAGTTTGTCCTGTACCAGTGTCAGAGGCAATGCAGTGCGAGCGTAGCCTCTCAACTCACCGTTTGCGGTGACAGCGACCGCGACATACATCATGTTTGCGGCCACGGTACGGCTGAATCTCGTGGACGTGGCCGATCCCTCTGTTCGAACCGCCAACACCTCTGGACGTGATCCGTGGTTGTCCATTGTGATCGGGTCTTCATCGGAATCCGCCAATACGACGCCGTCTTCCGCTATTACCGTGAGTCGCGTGTCGATCGAGGCACCCAGCATCCGAACGCGCGCCTGAAGTTCGTGACCATTACCGGACACGAGAGCCGGAGCCGCGATGTCACTCAGCAGGTGAGCTTGGACGAGCAGAGACCTCTCGATGTCGGCTAGTGCATCGGCTGTAATCCGGCGGCCCACCAGCAGCCCAACGGTTAGCACCGTCAACAGAACCAGTAACGCATAACCAGCGTAGAGCTTCCAGAAAAACCGGGACCGCAGCACTACTTTACACGTCCCTCAAGCGGTAGCCTACACCTCGTACGGTCTCTATCATGTCCCGATGTCGGCCCAGCTTGCTCCTCATCCCCCTGATATGTACATCGATGTTGCGCCCGATCACAAAGGCACCGTCGCCGATCACCCGACTGAGGAGCTGGTCGCGGGTGAACACGCGGCCCGGTTGGGTCGCCAATAGATGAAGCAATCGGAGTTCCGTTGGGGTCAGAATGAGAGGCTCTGAATCGACCAGAACCTCGTGACGGAAGATGTCGATGACCAAGTCACCGATGACTATGCGCTCGTCTGCCCCGTCCTTGCGGACTAACGGGCGACGACGAATCACTGCCTTCACTCGTGCCACCAGTTCTTTGGGACCAAATGGCTTCGTCATGTAATCATCCGCGCCGATCCCCAATCCCAACACAATGTCACTCTCTTCGCCCTTGGCCGTGACCATGATGATGGGAATGTCGCAAGTGATCGTGTCGGCCTTGAGTCTGCGGCACACTTCCAAACCGTCCAAGCCCGGAAGCATCAGGTCGAGCAGCACCAGATCGGGGGCGTCACTGCGTGCAATGCGAAGGCCTGCGTCACCGTCACGGCTACTGAGCACGCGAAACCCCTCGCGGCTCAGATTGTACTCGATCACCTCGAGGATATCGACTTCGTCTTCTACGACTAAGATCTTTGCTCTTGCCATTACCATCCTGAGACACGTCCGTCATTCAAGACGGCGCGAAACATACATCCTCCAAGTAAAGGGAATGTAAAGCGGCGGTAAAGCTTTGTGATTGGGGATAAGAAAAGGGGAAACGGGAAAGGGGACAGGTACTTTGCGGCGCATAGGATAGTTTCGAAGTGGTCTAGCCGCCAACCGATTTCACGATCTCGACCCCGCTACTGGTCCCAATCCTCGTCGCGCCAGCTACCAGCATCTGGAGCACCGTTTCCCTCATCCGTATCCCGCCGGCAGCTTTGACGCCCACATCGGGGCTGACCGTCTGCCGCAGTAGAGACACAGACTCGATGGTCGCTCCGCCGGCTGGATGGAGGCCGGTGGAAGTCTTTACGAAGCCGGCGCCTGCCGCCTCGGCAATTCTTGCCGCCTGAGTGATGCTATCTCGAACCAGCGCCGCGGTCTCTAGTATCACCTTCACAATGCGACCGTCTGCCGCCGCTACGACGGCCGCAATATCGGCGGCCACGTAATCCCAGTCGCCGGCCAGTATCCTGCCGATCGGCGCCACCATGTCTATCTCGTGGGCACCAAGTTCGATCAATTCGCTGGTCTCGGCAGCTTTGGAGAGGGTCGTCGACGCGCCCGAGGGAAATCCGGCCACGCTGACGATCGCGACGTCACTGCCCTGCAAACGTTCCACGCAGGTCTCGACCCAGCTTCCTGCAACACAGACGGCCCCGAAATGGTGTTCGAGGGCCTCGTCGCAAAGGCGGTGGATGTCAGACCGCTGTGCGTCGGGTTTCAGAAGGGTGTGGTCGATCAGAGCGGGGAGAGACGACTTCAACCATGGCTCCTGATACAGGGAACAGTGAACGGGGAACGGGGAACGGGAGGTTTTCGATTAACGATTTGCGATTTATGCACAACCATGCGCTCAGCGTTCATGCCGGACATCGGAGAGTCGCACGTCCAGAATCACCCTTCCCCCTTCCCTCTTCCCCGTTCCCCATCCTCCCTCCCCACGGCCTCCGCCTACGCACCTCCACGTTCGTTCTGAGCTTGTGGGCAGCTACCAGCTCCGGTTTGGCAAACAGCTTGATCAAAGCAAACCCCGCCACGAAACCTCCCACGTGCGCCATGAACGCCACCCCACCACCGGCAGCGTCGCCGGCCAGCACCGGGAGGCTGCCAAGCGCCTGCAGGAACAGCCAATAGAGCAGAACGACGTACGCCGGCACATTGATGGTGGTTATGAAGATCCCGAGAAAGATCAGCATGTGTACTCGGACCTTGGGATACAGCACCAGGTACGCGCCCATGACCCCGCTGATTGCCCCCGAAGCACCTACCATGGGTACGGGAGAACTGCGCTCCATGAGTATCTGCGCAAGCGCCGCCAGTACTCCACAGAGAAGGTAGAACACCACGAAGCGGCCATGCCCCATGGCGTCTTCAATGTTGTTCCCGAACACCCAGAGGAACAGCATGTTGCCGATCAGGTGGAACCAGCCACCGTGGAGAAAGATCGATGTCAGAACCGTGTGCCAACCACCTGCGGCATCCCGGCAGATAATCACCGGCCCTCGCGGGGTCATGATCGGCTCTGCAGGGTAGCCGAACAGCCTGCCCGGGATTACGCCGAGGTCACACACGGATTGGGACATACCCGGCTCGACACCGGCGCGTTGGTAGACGAGCCAAGCCAGGCACGTTACCACCACTATCCCCACGGTCACGTAGGGTGTCAGGATTGTCGGGTTCTCGTCCTTGTAGGGAAACATCGAGGCGCTAAGCTAAATCCGGGCTAAGTACAAATCAATCATCGAAATAGCGCGTCCTGAAGCCACACTACCCACCCATAAACACTGCCAATATGGCAGATACTTGTGGTATGTCGCTTGCTCCTGCGACCCTCGGATTCAGGTAGGCATCTACACACTCAGTTAGGAGTAGTGGAATGGCGGAGAAAGTAATAGGAATCGACCTCGGCACCACCAATTCGGTGGTGGCCGTGATGGAGGGCGGAGACCCGGTAGTCATCCCCAACTCCGAGGGCGGCAGGACGACACCTTCCGTGGTCGCATTCACCAAGGATGGCGACCGCCTGGTTGGCCAGGTTGCCAAGCGGCAGGCGGTGACGAATCCGGCGAACACCGTGTTTTCCATCAAGCGTTTCATGGGCCGACGAATCGAGGAGGTGACCAACGAGACCGGGATGGTACCCTACAAGGTCGCAGCCGGCCAGAACAGCCTGGCTTCGGTTGAGGTTCAGGGTAAGACGTACACGCCCCCAGAGATCTCGGCGATGATTCTCCAAAAGATGCGTCAGACTGCTGAGGACTATCTAGGACACCCAGTACAGAAGGCTGTGGTAACGGTTCCAGCGTACTTCAATGACGCGCAGCGTCAGGCGACGAAGGACGCTGGCAAGATCGCCGGACTCGAGGTGCTGCGGATAATCAACGAGCCTACGGCCGCATCACTGGCGTACGGCTTGGAGAGGAAGGAAGAGGAGAAGATCGCAGTCTTCGATCTGGGCGGCGGTACGTACGATATGTCCGTGCTCGAGTTGGCCGAAGGTGTGTTCGAGGTCAAGTCGACCAACGGTGACACCCACCTCGGTGGTGACGATTTCGATCAGAGGATCATCGAGTGGCTCGAGTCAGAGTTCAAGAAGGATCAGGGAATTGACCTCTCCAAGGATCCGATGGCGGTCCAGCGGCTCAAGGAAGCTGCCGAGAAGGCCAAGATGGAGTTGTCCACAGTTGCGCAGACCGAGATCAACCTGCCGTTCGTAACAGCGGACCAGTCTGGACCGAAACACATGAATTACACGTTGACCCGTGCCAAATTCGAACAACTGGTTGACGATCTGATCCAGCGTTGCGTGCCACCGATGGAGAAAGCACTGGCCGACGCGAAGATGAAGCCGTCTGAGGTCGACGAGGTGATTCTGGTGGGCGGTTCCACCCGGATTCCCAAGGTGCAGGAAGTGGTGAAGGAATTCTTCGGCAAGGAACCCAACCGCAGCGTGAACCCGGATGAGGTGGTTGCCATCGGTGCGGCGATCCAAGGCGGAGTCCTGGCAGGCGAGGTGAAGGACGTCCTGCTACTCGACGTGACGCCACTTTCACTGGGAATCGAGACGCTCGGCGGGGTCACTACTGTATTGATCTCGCGGAACACCACGATACCGACCAAGAAAGCTGAGGTCTTCTCCACTGCAGAGGACAATCAGACAACGGTCGAGATCCACGTGCTTCAGGGCGAGCGCGAGATGGCCGTGAGCAACCGCACGATCGGTCGCTTCCAACTCACGGGAATACCACCCGCGCCGAGAGGGATGCCTCAGGTCGAGGTAACTTTCGATATCGATGCCAACGGCATCTTGCACGTGTCCGCCAAGGACAAGACGACCGGCAAGGAACAGAAGATCCGTATCGAGGCTTCCAGTGGCCTGTCGGACTCGGACATCGACAAGATGGTGAAGGATGCCGAGGAGCATGCCGCTGAGGACAAGTCGAAACGGGACGAGGTCGAGCAGCGCAACCGTCTGGACAAGATGGTGTTCGATGTCGAGAAGAACAGCTCGGAGTGGGCTGATAAGCTGGAAGAGTCGCAAAAGACGCGATTGGATGAGGCTGTGGAGTCAGCCAAGAAGGCGCTGCGGTCCGGTGCAGACGAGGAGATCAAGCAGGCACTGGAAGAGTTGAGCCAGGCGTATTCGGCTGCTGGTGCATCGATGTATCAGGAGGCATCGCAGTCGGCCGAGCCCGGTGACGCCGGAGCCGAAGCCGAGGGCTCTGCCGAGAAAGAGGAAGAAGTAGTCGAAGCCGACTATGAAATAGTGGATGAATCCAAGTAGGCATCCACGGCGTTAGTTTTCCCAGGTGGGACCCGGGGTGAACCCCGAGTCCCGCCTGGGGTTACAAAGGGGTAGCACGCTGGAGACTGTTACCGTACACGAAGCACAGCTGGAGTGATTCAGATGAAACCCAACCGTGACTGGTTGAAGCTGGGAGCACTCGTCGGTGCCGCCGCAATTCTGGTGGTCGGATTCACCGCTATCGTGGATC
>JAUVRV010000368.1 GCA_030597435.1 Gemmatimonadales bacterium
CACCATGGAGGGGATCCAACACGATCGGCTCGAGCCGGGATAGCTGATGTGTGACTTTCATTTTCCTACCAGTGCGATGCACTCGATTTCGACTTTGGCGCCGAGCGCCAGTCCACTCGCGGCCAACGTGGAACGAGCAGGTGGATCGGTCTCGAAAAACGAGGCGTAGACCTCATTCATTGCTGCGTAGTCACTGATGTTCAGCAGGAACACCGTGCATTTCACTACCTGGTCCAGCGAGCTACCAGAGTACTCCAAGACCTGTTTGATGTTCTCAATGGCCTGGCGCGTTTCCGCCGCGATACCCCCAGCAGCGAGCTCGCGCGTCCCGGGAAGCGCACCCACCTGGCCTGAAAGATAGAGCACGTTCCCGACCCGCACAGCGCTAGAGAACGGCAGCCCTTCGAGCGAGCCCGGTACCCGGATGACTTCTTTCTCCTGCGCACCCACGGCCGCCGGAACTAGAAAGCAGATCAGAGCAAGTAACGTCAACCGCATACGTCGACCTCCTGACACCCTAGTCGAATTGAGCTTCATCAATGGCCGCCACGATCGAGTCAAGACGAAAGCTGGTATCGCGCATATTTTGCCGCAAGGTTAGATTCTTCCGACTATGGCTCAAATTGATTGTGCGCGTTGTGGCAAGACCGGCGAACAAATCGCCGCTCCACCGCTACCGACCGATCTGGGTAACCGGATCTACGATTCCATCTGTCAGTCGTGCTGGGACGAATGGCTGCAGCAACAGACCGTGATCATCAACCATTACGGACTCGATCTGCGCCAGCCGGAAGCGCGACAGACACTCACGCAACAGACAGAGGCCTTCCTGTTTGGCCCGCCGCCGGAGTGACCCCACGGGCAGCCGGACAATCCACTTCCAGCTGAACGGCGAACCCACCGAAGTCTCCTTCGCACCACACAAGACCCTGTTGGAGGTCCTGCGGGAAGATCTGCGGCTGACCGGCACCAAGCACGGGTGTGAACTCGGCGAGTGCGGTACCTGCGCGGTGCTCGTCGATGGCCAACCCGTCCTGTCATGCTTGGTGTTGGGCCTGGCGTGCGACGGCAAAGACGTTCGCACCATCGAAGCGATGGCGGATGGACCGCTGCTCCATCCGTTACAGGAAGCGTTCGCAGACCTCGGTGCCGCACAGTGTGGCTACTGCACGCCGGGGATCCTCCTCACGGCCCAAGCACTGTTAGAGCAGAACGCCAGGCCATCGCGTGACGAGATCAAGCAGGCTCTAGCCGGTAACCTCTGCAGATGCACCGGTTACCTGAAGATCTACGAAGCCGTCGAACTGGCCGCCGCCAAAATGCGCGGCGAGAGTGCCGAGCCAACTCCTGAGTCGATCTATGGCAAACGCTGAGCGCCGGGAGTTCAAGGTCGTCGGCCACGCCCAGCGCAAGGTCGACGCAAGCGACAAGGTCACCGGGCGCACGGTGTTCGCCGATGACATCTCGCTGCCGCGTATGTTGTACAGCAAGCTGCTCCGCAGTCCCCATCCGCACGCCGACATCACGAGCATCGACACATCGAAAGCGGCTGCATTGGAAGGAGTGAAGGCTGTCATCACGGGACAGGACTTACCCATCACATTTGGCATCCTTCCCGTGAGTCAGGACGAGCATGCGCTATCACCCAAGCGGGTTCGCTTCATAGGTGATCCCGTGGCCGCGGTTGCGGCTACCTCCGAGGAGATCGCAACTCGCGCACTCGACTTGATCGAAGTCGAATACCAGCCACTCGATCCCATTGCCAGCGTCGATAAGGCAGTCACCACAACGGACCCGCTGATTCACGACTACGCCGATAGCGGCAACCTGCACAAAGTGATCGATCTGGAGTTCGGCGACGTCGAGGCTGCATTCGAGGCCGCACACTCGGTACGCGAAGACCTGTTGTTCTACGGCGGCAACACGCACCTCGCCATGGAGCAGCATGCTGCAGTGGCAGACTGGACCGGTGACGGCAAGCTCACGCTGTGGAGTTCGACCCAGACTCCACACTACGTGCACCGTGCGTTGGCCAAGGTACTCGAGCTTCCGGCAGCCAGGATTCGGGTAATCGCGTGCCCCAACGGTGGCGCCTTTGGCGGCAAGAGCGATCCGTTCAACCATGAGATAGCCGTAGCCAAACTGGCGACGCTCACGGGGCGGCCGGTGAAGATCACGCTGACGCGCGAAGAGGTCTTCTACTGCCACCGTGGTCGCCACCCGACACTCATGTGGGTCAAGAGTGGTGTGTCGCGCGATGGTAAGATCGAAGCATTGCACTTCAAGACACTGTTGGATGGCGGTGGTTACGGTTCCTACGGTGTGGCCAGCACGTACTACACGGGCGCACTCCAGACGGTCACCTACCAAGTGGACCGCTACAAGTTCCAGGGCGCGCGTGCGTTCACCAACAAGCCACCGTGTGGTCCCAAGCGAGGGCACGGCACACCGCAACCGCGCTATGCGCTCGAAGTTCACTTGGACAAGGTCGCCGAAGACCTAGGTGTGGACCCCGCAGAGTTGCGGATGAGGCACCTCGTTCCGGCAAACTCACTCACGGCCAACTATCTCCGTGTGGGTTCGATCGGACTCGGTGACTGCATCGAGAAGGTCGTAGCCGCCGCGGGGTGGGGTGACAAGCACGGCAAGCTTCCTTACGGCACCGGAGTCGGGATTGCCTGCGCGAGTTACTTGAGCGGTGCAGGTCTGCCGATCTACTGGAACGACATGTCGCAGTCGGGTGTGCATTTGAAGCTCGACCGCGGTGGCGGCGTCACCGTGTTCTGCGGCTCGACCGACATCGGTCAGGGCTCCGATTCCATCCTGGCGTACATAGTGGCCGAGGTACTCGGCCTAGATCCACTCGAGCTGCAGATAGTCACCGCCGACACCGACCTGACACCGGTAGACCTCGGCAGCTACTCCAGTCGTGTCACGTTAATGAGCGGCAACGCCGCGCTGGAGGCGGCGGAGCGCGCTCGGGAGATCTTGACCAAATACGTAGCTGAGAAGCTGGCCGTACCCAAGACACGCATCTCGTTCGCCGAAGGTCGCGTGTTCGATGTCGAGCGACCGGAGCATGGCATGACTTTCGCCGAGGCCGTTCAGATATCGGAGGCGGCACAGGGCATAATCGGCACAGTGGGTTCTTACAAGCCACCACCGAGTGACGGCAGGTACCGCGGTGCGGGCGTTGGTCCCTCTCCGGCCTACTCGTACAGCGTCGCAATCGCGCTGGTGAACGTCGATCCCACCAGCGGCATCGTGGCGGTCCCCAAGATCTGGATAGCACACGACGTGGGTCAGTGCATCAACCCGGTAACCGTCGTGGGTCAGGTCGAGGGTGGTGTTTACATGGGGTTGGGCGAAGCGCTCATGGAAGACATGGCGTACCGCGAGAACCGCAAGCTGGTGCACAAGATCCCCAGCATGTTGGAGTACAAGAGCCCCACCACGCTCGAGATGTGCGACGTCGAGACGATCATCGTCGAGGACCCGGATCCGAACGGGCCGTTCGGTGCCAAGGAAGTCGGTCAGGGGCCCTTGCTGCCAGTACCTCCCGCAGTAGCCAACGCCGTGTACGATGCCGTCGGCGTGCGTATCGACGAGGTACC
>JAUVRV010000076.1 GCA_030597435.1 Gemmatimonadales bacterium
GCCAAACAGGGCAAGAGAATCCTGGGTGTCACACCCGCCGTAATGGAAATCCTCATGCGGCACGACTTCCCGGGCAACGCCCGTGAACTGGAAAACATCATCGAGTATTGCTTCGTTTTGTGTCACAATGCTACGATCGACGTGAGGCACCTGCCGGAGGATATCCGGGCGATGGTGCAACCTTCCACCACAACCCCCGGTGCTCATCCGCTGCCGCTGCTGAAGCAGAACGAGGCCGACGTCATACGCATCGCTCTGGATCGCCAGGGCGGTCATCAGGGCCGGGCTGCCAAGGAGCTGGGGATAAGTCGCACAACGCTTTGGCGCAAAATGAACAAGTATGGAATAAGCGGCGGACACGCCAAGAAGGAGGTTTCAAAGCTGGACCGCTGAAACAAGCGGTTGTTTCAACAATGAAACCTACCTGGTCGGCACCTGCCTGAGTCCGTCGGTGTAACCACTTAAAACTCAATGCTTTACGTCTAACGTTCCGATCGGGCCGGGAATGGCTCGTTGTTTGCCTTGTAATTGAAACAGCATCCCGGAGGTCGTTTAGTGTGAAAGTCGCCATTCCACGTATGGGTGAGACAGTGGCTCCGTGCTTCGAGTACTGCGCCACGATGGCAATCTTCACGGTTTGCGAGAAAGCCGTGACCGATCAGGTCGACTTTCCGCTCCGCAGTCGTGAGCCGTTCGATCGGGTGCGACTGCTGCGCGATCAAGAGGTCGACACGATCATCTGCGGTGGTGTGCAGGACCATTACGAAGATGCGTTGCGAGCCAGCGGCATTCAGGTGATCTCCTGGGTTTCGGGCTCGGTTGACGATCTCTTGGGGCTGTTTCTCCGGGGGCAGTTGGTCTCCGGTGAACATCAAAGAATCTCGGCGGTAACGGACTCGCCGCCGACAGACTCAGATAGGGTTCATTGACCCGTGCAAACTAGAGACAAATACAGTTACTACGTCGAACAGACCGCGCTCGATGTTACTGACAGGCCCCGGAAATTCCTCGAGGCGTTCGGCTCCGTACTGAAGCATGGCAACTACGGCGCCGTGCTGGACACGTACTCGCGTGTCAGTGCCAAGTGCGCCCGTTGTGCCGCATCTTGCCAGCTGTATGAGACTACTCAGGATCCTCGCGACATTCCGTGTCGGCGGTCCCAGCTGCTCCTGCGGGTTTACCACCGCTACTTCACTCACGCTGGGGTTGCCAAGGCGAGACTCTTCGGTGGCTTCACTCTCAGCGACGAGTATCTGGACGAGATGGCCGAGGAGTACTACCGCTGCACAGCGTGCCGGCGGTGCAAGGCCACGTGTCCGATTGGCATTGATCACGGTCTAGTAACCCATCTGGCGCGCTGGTTACTAGCCGAAATCGAGGTGATTCCCAAAGCACTCGTCGTGTCCGTGCGCGAGCAACTCGAAGGTGTCGGCAACACTTCCGCGATTCCGGTTCCTGCCCTAAAGGACACCTGTGAGTTCTTGGAAGAGGAACTACAGGACATCTACAACGTCGACATCAAGTACCCGTTCGATGTCGAGGGATCCGAGTACGTGTTCTTCCCAGCGGTGTCGGATTTCCTGCTCGAGGCGGATACACTGATGGGCAATGCGGCGGTCATGCACGTCACCGGTGGATCGTGGACTATTGGGACCGGCAACTACGACGGCATCAATTATGGCCTGTTCTATAGCGACCGGATGTTGGAGCGCATCGTAAACAACGTGGTGGCCGAAGTACACCGTCTCAAGGGTCGCAAGGTTCTGGTCGGCGAATGTGGTCATGCTACACGCAGTGCTTGGTTCATACCAACCTTTGCTGGGCCCGATGCGCCACCAGTGGTCAACTGCCTGGAGTATGCGTACCAGATGCTGGAGGCGGGCAAGCTACCGCTGAAAGACACGCGCATCGAGGAACGTGTGACCTATCACGATCCTTGCAACATTGCTCGTACCGGGCGCATTACCGAGGAACCGAGAGAGATCCTCAAGGCGATATGTAAGGACTACGTGGAGATGACGCCGAACCGCACGCGGAACTACTGTTGCGGGGGCGGTGGTGGGACAGTCTCGATCGATGAGATCCGTTCATTCCGTACCAAACTCATGGGCAAACGCAAGGCTGACCAAATTCGCGCGACTGAGGCACAAATAGTCGTGTCGCCTTGTGCCAATTGTAAGAAACAACTTCGCGAAGTCTGCGAGGACAACGAACTGAACGATGTCGAGGTGGTTGGATTGCACGATCTTCTGCTCAAGGTGATCGACTTCGGAGTCCCGGAACCGAAGGCAGAACAGAGTGCTGGAGATTCACAGAGTGACGAACAGCCGGAAGCAGGAGAGTTGCAGAGCAACGTTGCCAAGTAACGTCTCCGTTCGGATACAGATAAGGAGAGTGTACCCTGGAAGCCTGGATTGATTTAGCACGTGGACCGATTTTCCGCGCCGCGTTGGCGTTCATGGTGCTGGGTCTGATACGTCACATCGTTGTGACGGTGTCGGAGATGATGAAGATGGTCGGCCGGGCAGGTAACAAGGATGTGGCGTACCGGCAGGTTTTCGCTGCAACCATGAAGTGGCTGTTTCCGGTGGGCCAATTAAGACAGCGGTTCTTCTTCAGCATTACCAGTCTGATGTTTCATGTCGCCATCATCGTGGTCCCGATCTTTCTGGCGGGACACATTGCGTTGTGGAAGTCGGGAACGGGCCTGTCGTGGCCGGCCATATCCAATGGCCTGGCCGATGTTCTGACAATCACGGCGGTTGCTACGGCGGTGCTTCTCGTAGTGCAACGTGCTGCGGCGCGTGACTCGAGAGCACTGAGCCGGTTCAACGACTACGCACTGCCGTTATTGATAGCGGTTCCCTTCGTTGCAGGATTCCTGGTAATGCATCCCACGTGGAATCCATTCTCGTACGAACTGACACTACTGGTTCACATCATGAGTGCCAACGTACTCCTGATCCTGATCCCATTGACGAAACTCAGCCACATGGTATTGCTGCCAGCAACCCAGTTGGTGTCGGAACTCGGTTGGCACTTCCCACCGGATGCAGGAAGAAAAGTGGCCGTGGATCTGGGTAAGGAGGGGCAGCCGATATGAGCGACACCATTGCTATCCTCAACGACACTACGCGATGCACCGGATGTGAAAAGTGCGTGGCCGCATGTAAAGAGGAGTACGAACTGGGCAGGGATCGACCCTGGCGGGCCCAGGGTGCCGTGAGCGATCTGTCATCCACACGATACACCACTATCGTTCGGCGCCCGGATGAACACTACGTACGGCAGCAGTGTCGTCACTGCCTCGAGCCGGCCTGTGTCAGCGCCTGTCTCGTAGGTGCAATGCAGAAGACACCTGAAGGACCGGTCGTGTACGACGCCGACAGGTGTATGGGTTGTCGCTACTGTCTCGCAGCCTGTCCTTATGGCATCCCGCGTTACGAGTGGGACCAGCGGGTGCCCTACGTAACCAAGTGCACCATGTGTATCGAAAGGGTGAGACGGGGAGACATACCGGCCTGCGTTGATGCCTGTCCCGAAGAAGCGACGATGTTCGGGACGCGTGCGGAGCTGTTGGCCGAAGCGCATCGCCGCATCGATGAGAATCCCGGCAAGTACCAGCCGAGGGTGTTTGGCGAGCACGAGATCGGAGGTACCTCGGTACTCTACATCTCCGACATACCACTCGACTTCCTGGCATGGAAACCCGATCTAGGGACCCAACCACTGCCGGAACGCACGTGGGCCGCATTGCATAAGGTGCCACCGCTAATGCTCGGAATGGGTGGCCTGATGACGGGCATCTATTGGGTCGTTGGCCGGCGCATGAAGTTGGCCTCCGAGGCAGCAATAGAACTGGAGACAGCCGCATCAGATATCCAAGCCCCGGCTGCTGAAGCAGAGAGCGGGGAAGGTTCAACATGAACAAACGACTACTGATTCTGAAGACGGTCCTTTGGGGGTTGGTGGGCGTCCTGGCGGTAGTGACCGTAGCACGGTTCGTGAACGGACTCGGTGCCGTGACTAATCTGTCCGACGGCGCACCGTGGGGACTGTGGATCGGATTCGATATAATGGGCGGTGTGGCCTTGGCGGCAGGCGGATTCGTGATTGCCGCAGCGGTCTACATCTTTGGCCTCGAGCGATACAGACCGTTTGTGCGACCGGCCATCCTAACCGCATTTCTGGGTTACATCGCGGTGGCAGTGGGGCTGCTGTACGACCTGGGTGTGCCGTGGCACATATGGCATCCGGTCCGTTATTGGCAGTATCACTCGGTGTTGTTCGAGGTCGCGGCCTGTGTGATGCTCTACCTCACGGTGCTCGCGCTCGAATTCGCACCGGTCGTGCTCGAGCATCCCCGATTCGACAAGCCCTTGTTTGGTAAAGTGCTGAGCGGGCTCAAGCGGGTGACCATCCCCCTAGTCATAGGCGGCATCGTACTATCCACCCTGCACCAGTCGTCACTCGGATCGCTGTTCCTCATTACCCCGTACCGACTGCACCCACTCTGGTACAGCCCCATCATGTACGTACTGTTCTTTATCTCGGCCATAGCGCTGGGTCTGATGATGGTGACGTTGGAGTCGTTGCTGGCAGCGTTCTTTCTCAACCACAAGGTGCACAAGAAGCTCCTCTCGGGCCTGGGCCTGGCGGCCGCGGCTGTACTGGGGGTATATGTAACGTTGCGAGTGGGCGACCTGGCCATTCGCGGAGTGCTGACAACGTATCTCGATGGGTCGTGGCCAAGCATGCTATTCGTCAGCGAGCTTGCGATAAGCGCGATCATACCGGCGGCGTTGCTCCTCATCAAACCGGTACGGTCGAGCATCGCGGGGTTGGCATTGTGCGCCGCGCTGACGGTATCGGGTATGGTAATGTACCGGTTGGACGTCGCGATCGTCGCCTTTGCGCGGCCGGAGGAGTTGACCTACTTCCCGAGTTGGATGGAGTTCGCGGTGAGCATTGGCATCGTTGCCACGTTCATCCTCATCTTCATCTTCTTCGTCGAAAATTTCAGAGTCTACGACGACGTTGAAAAGGCCGCTGATGGACCGAAGCGGTCGTACGATCCGGCGACAATGCATGCGCTACTGCCACGCCGGCTGGCCTTGCCACGTAGGTTCTCACTGGCTGCGATTGCAGCAGCAGCAGTGGCAGTGGTGTTCCTGCCGCAAGAGGCGATTACCGGGGTCGTGCCGGCGAGCACACCGGTTGCCGCGTCCCGCACGGTAGACGGCTTGCCAGTTAACCGTGAGGGGGGTGGGGGTGGCCGCAAGCTCCAGTTGATCGAAGCAAGGAACGGTGTCCCCGAAGGCATGCCGTTCCTGATGATCGACGGCAACCGCAACGGTTATCCGGTGCTGTTCGACCACAAGGCGCACGAAGCACGTTTGGAAAACGACAGATCATGCGGTGTGTGCCATCACATCAGCAGGCCATTCGACAGAAACACGGCGTGCTTCGAGTGCCACCGCGACATGTACGAGCCGATGTCGACATTCAATCACGCTTCACACGTGGAACAGCTAGAGGGGAATGCCGGCTGCATCCAGTGCCATGAGAACACGGCAGTGGAAAAGTCGGCGGAAACCGCTGTGGCCTGCGGCGAATGCCATGCCGATCTAGTGTCGCCCCTGTCTTTCGTCGAAGCGCCCGATGACAGATGGCAGGCCGCGGTTGGTTATATGGAAGCGATGCATGGATTATGCGTGAGTTGCCATGAAACCAAGCTGGCGGAAGATCCGGAGAACCTCCCAGCCGCTCTCGATCGCTGTGATACGTGTCATGACGCTGACCGTCCTATCGAGTTGCAGCGAATGGCACCGCATGTCATAGCGTCACGTGAGCGCGGGGGTGGTGGGTGATATGAAGGACATCGACACCTGGCTCCAAACGCACCTGTTCGATGAGGTTCCGGTCAGCATCTGCGTGATCGACAGAGACTTCCGGATCGTCAAGGCCAACCGACGTTTCAACAATGAGTACGGCGCAGCTACGAATCGACAGTGTTACGAGGTGTACAAGGGTCGGGAGACGCGCTGCGAGAACTGTGCTGCGCTGCGGACGTTCGAGGACGGCCGTATCAGGAGCCGGCAAGAACAGGGTGCCGACCGGAACGGCAGCCAGAGTCACTATCTGGTTCACATTGCTCCCATCACCCGATCGGAAGGTGAGATCCAATACCTCATCGAGATGTCGACTGACATCACACTGGTGAAGCGATTGGAGCAGGAGAAACGTGAAGCCGAACGACTGGCTGCTGTAGGAGAGACGGTGGCTGGCATAGCTCATGGAATCAAGAATGTGCTCATGGGGCTGGAGGGCGGTATGTATGCCGTGAACACGGGCATCGAGCGGGAGGACGACGAGCGCATAGCACGCGGTTGGGAAATGCTGGAGGAGAACGTCACGCGCATATCCCAATTCGTGAAGGAGTTTCTCGACTTCGCCAAGGGGCGCAAGGCACAGGTGTCTGTGAGCGATCCCAACAGTCCCGTGCGCAAGGTGATGCGCCTGTTCAGTGAAAAGGCGGCGCATGCCAATATTCTTCTGACCGTCGACATGCAGGAGGATATCGAGCCTGCTCCACTGGACGAGGACGCTATTTATACCTGCCTGGCCAACCTGGTCTCAAATGCGATTGACGCATGTTTGCTCAGCGGTACGAAGCGTAGCTATGTGGTAATGCTCTCTTCCCGAGAGGTTGACGGCACCCTCATCTATGAGGTTGTCGACAATGGACAGGGCATGGACTACGAAATAACCAAGAAGGTCTTCACCAAGTTCTTCTCAACGAAGGGATCCGATCGAGGCACCGGGCTGGGTCTTCTCACAACGAAGAAGATCGTTCATCAGCACGGCGGACGGATCTCATTCACTTCCCAGGAGGGTGAGGGCTCTACGTTCCGAATAGAGTTGCCACGCGATGGACTGCCCGAGCCGGGTACCCTGGAAGCGGCTCCATCGCCGATTCACTATGAAGTGTAAACGGGAGATATAGGGTATGCCCCAAGTTCAGGATATTACCGTGCTCGTAGTCGACGATGAACCCAACGTGAGGAACTATCTGGCTGAGATCCTCCGCGATGCCGGCTTCAACGTCGTGACTGCCTCGGATGGCGGTGAGGCACTGGATATCATTCGGGCCCAACCACCCGATTTCATCTCGCTCGACCTGGTGATGCCCAAGAAGAGCGGGCACAAGCTCCTCTATGAACTCCGCAAGGACAAGCGGCTGTCGCGCATCCCGTTCGTGGTCGTGACCGCTCACGCCCAAGATGAGCTTGGCAAGGACGACCTCGAGGACATCATGCAGAACAGGGTCGTGTCAGGTCCGGGCACTTATCTCGAGAAACCCATTAGGCCCCTGGACTATGTGCGGTGCGTACAGCGTGCGGTGGGAATCGAGGAGACCCCGGACGACGAGGAGCGCATCGACCTGAAGGAGGAGCTGCAACAGCAGCTGAGCCAGGCCGAGCCTCATGCGTTGCGTCGTGCCCTAGCTGCGCTCAAGAAGAAGGGCGTGTGAGGCAGCAGGAACCGCTGCCCAGTAGCCGTCCATAAATAGACAAGGAGCCTATCATGTCGGACTCACGACAGGCGAAGAAGATATTGATCGTGGAAGATGAACCCGACGTCGCCAGTTATCTGGAGATGCTACTCAACGACGGCGGATACGAAACCATCATTGCCGTCAATGGAAACGATGGGTTGGAGAAGCTCGAGCAGAAGAAACCCGATTTGGTGACGCTGGATATCACCATGCCAGAGTCGTCTGGCACGCGCTTCTACAAGACGGTGAAGGCAGATGCGGAACTGTCTGCTATTCCCGTGGTGATCGTGACGGCCGTAACGGGGTACGGCGGTGATCCGTACGGATACAAGAAGTTCCTGGGTCAGCTCAAGAATGTGCCCGAGCCCGAGGGTTTCTTCCCCAAGCCGATCGACAGAGAAGCGCTGCTCGCCAAGGTGGATGAGCTGCTTGCTTGAGGAGGAGTCGGGCGAGCGGACGTGATGTTTCCTAGATTGTACTAGAGCCGGTTCTTGGCAAGCAGCCATACGACCGTAAACATAGCAGTCAAAGCCAACAAGGAGGGTGACCATGGCTGGAACACTGGTAGCTCAAGAGGTGTTTGGAGCATTACGTCCGGAGCAGGTGAATGCGATCAGCGAGGCCTCAGAAAAAGTTACCTATTCCGCCGGGGATGTGATCTACGAACGAGGCACAGATGCGGAGCATTTCTTCGTCGTTCTCGATGGTGAGGTCACGCTGAAGCTGCCCGGCCGAGGCGGCGTGAGTTTAGTGATCGACCAGCTGAGCAAGGGGCAGATGTTCGGCTCGTGTGTGTGCTTCTACCGTGACACGTATGCACTCACGGCTCAGTGCACCAGCGACACTGCGTTACTAAAGGTCAAGGGCACAGTGCTCAAGGACTTGATGGACAAAGATCTCATGATGGGTTACGCACTACAGACCCGGATTTCAGAGATCTATTTCACGCGTTACATCGAGACCATGAAGAAGCTGCAGGCGATAGTGATGAATATCCCGATCGAGACCGATTGAGTTTAGGTGCCCTCGACCACGATCATCTGAGACGTGGCTGACGCGTGTCTCATGGCCTTGGCGGGTTTGTAGTCTTCTGAGGCCCACCACTCCTTGGCGCGGTTGACCGTCGGGAACTCGAGTACGACTATGCGGTTCGGTGTCCGATCACCCTCGAGTCGCTCGGCGGTCCCGCCGCGTACGATGTAACGGCCGTCATATGCCTCAACAGTGGCGGCCGCCAGCTTCTTGTAATCCTCGTATTGCACCGGGTCGGTGACCGCGATGTCGACTATGATATAAGCTGACATAGTGACCTGCCTCGTTGTCGTCCATTTGGAATCTGCAAAGATAGATCGTGTTGCGGCGTCCCGGATTCCCGGTTTCCCGGTTTCCCGACCGCTCCGCCACACCACCACACCCCCAAATCGCAAATCGTCAATCTGAAATCGTACATCAAAAGGATACATCCCACTGCAGCCGAAACCGCCAACCGTCTTCCCTAGTCGTATCCGTTTCTCCGAAGGCGAACAATGAAGCTTCAGCCGTGAGCTTGTCGAGGTGGCCATGGAAGAACCAGTTCAAATCGAACGACAGCTCCTGCTGTATGTCATCCGCATCCACTA
>JAUVRV010000001.1 GCA_030597435.1 Gemmatimonadales bacterium
ATCCTGGCATGCTACACCGCCGGAATGTTTGCGCTGGTTGGCTGGATGATGCGCAAAGCCAAGATCTCGATCCTGATCACGTTTCCCGTTTTGTGGACGGCGATGCAGTGGGCCATTGCACACCAAGGTGATATCCGATTTCCCTGGATGGGGCTCGGCTCTTCCCTGACTCACTACACCACGGTGGTGCAGATCGCCGACGTGATCGGTGCTCGGGGGCTGACCTTCCTGCTGGTGCTGGCCAACACGGCGTTGGCGTTGGCAATACGCGAGCGGGCCGACCGACCGAGAACGTTGAAGCTGGTGGGTGGTGTGGTTGCCGGATTGATGATGGCTTTGGCGTACGGGGTTGTACGCGAGCGCATGATAGACGCGCGGCCGTTGGGCCGCGTGACAGTTATCCAGCCCAACGTGCAGTGGTCGGAGAAGAACGACGCGGCTCTGCAGGACTCGATCATGCAGGCGACGCTCGAGTTGTCGCGCGAGGCCGTGCAGCGAACCGATCCCGAGCTGTTGGTATGGCCGGAATCGGCGGTGCCCAGCTACTTCCACATGTATCCGCACTGGGAGGAGCTGGTCAAAGGCCATGCGATGGAGAGCGGTGTTCCACTCGTAACCGGCGGGGTACACGTGGTGTGGGGAGACACTCCGGACGACTATGAGTATTACAATTCGGCGTTTCTGTTCGACACGACCGGTACTGGTAGGTATGGATACCGATACCAACCCGACGTAGTGCAGGAATACCCGTACCCCGTCTACCACAAGAGATACCTAGTTCCCATAGTGGAGCGGGTGCCGTTCCTCAATCCACGCTGGTTCAAGCTGCAGTGGTTTGGTGGCTTCGGGATCGGAGATCCTGGGGCGATCTATGAGGTGGACATCGGCAAGTTCGGGATCCTGATCTGCTATGAATCGATCTTCGAGGATCTCTCGCGACGGTTTAGACGTGAGGGAGTGGACTTCATCATCAACATCACCAACGATGCATGGTATGGAGAGACGGCAGCGCCGCACCAACATGCTGCCCACCTGGTGATGCGTGCGATCGAGAACCGGATCGGGATCGCTCGTGCAGCGAACAGCGGCATATCGGAGTTCGTGGATCCGTTTGGCAGGGAACACAAGCGAACTGGACTTTCGGTCCGGGCGTACGAGTCGGACATAGTGATGACGACGGACGTCGTCCCGCTCTACACCCGGCTGGGTGACTGGGTGGGTCTGCTTTCAGTGTTGATGACCTTAGGGCTCGTGGGGTACACGTGGCGACTCAAGACTTGATGCGCTTGGGTGTCGATGTCGGTGGCACGTTCACCGACATCGTTGCGTTGGGAATAGATGGTACCGTGTCCGTGGGGAAGGTGCGCTCGGCGCCGGGCTCGGTACCACCCGACCTGTGGACCGAAGTAGCACAGACATGTACTTCGGGCGGTCGGCAAGACGCACGGCGGCTGCTGGTGCACGGGACCACAGTTGCGACGAATGCTCTGCTGGAGCGTACCGGCGGGCGCGTGGTGCTTGCAACCACCGCTGGTTTCGAAGACCTGTTGTGGCTCAGACGCCAGGACCGCGCCGATCTGTACGACCTTTCGGTACATCATCCTCCGCCAGTAGTAGACCGCAAAGACGTAATTGGGGTTGCCGAGCGGGCAACACCGAGCGGAGTTGAGCAAGCGCTCACGCCGGAAGAAATCAACCGGGTGGTCGGGTTGGTGAGGGAGCACGATCCCGATGCGATCGTGGTCTCCTTCCTGTTCAGCTTCCGCTTCCCCGAACACGAACTGCAATTGGCTGCCGCACTGCGTGACGCGTATCCCGATATTTCGGTTGTCTCGAGTTACGAAGTGCTGCCGGTGTTCCGCGAATACGAGCGCACTAGCACCGCGGTGGCCGAAGCCTACCTGCGTCCCCAAGTGAGCGGGTACATCGAGCGACTCGGCAACGAAGCGACACGAGAAGGGATAGAGGAACTCCGGGTCATGGCTTCCAACGGCGGCACCATGAGCGTGGCCCAGGCTCAGGTGCGAGCGGCCGCGCTGGCACTCTCGGGTCCGGCAGGCGGAGTCGAAGGCGCGCGACTCGTCGGCAAAGCCGTCGGAATGGACGACCTGTTGACGCTAGACATGGGTGGAACCAGTGCCGACGCGAGCGTGATCCTGGGTGGTGAGCCCCTGGTGCAGACGGCCGCCTCTGTCGGTGGTCTGGCGTTGTCGTTACCGCAGGTGTTGATCGAAACTGTGGGCGCCGGTGGTGGCAGCATCGCGTGGGTCGACCGCGGTGGCGCTTTACGAGTCGGGCCGCGTAGCGCGGGTGCGGTGCCGGGGCCAGCCGCGTACGGGCAGGGTGGCACGGAGCCAACGGTAACTGACGCGGCGGTCGTGCTGGGATGGCTGGGACCGGAACACGCGCTGGCCGGTAAGTTGACACTCGATACAGAGCTGGCCCACAAGGCGGTGGTTAAAATCGCTGTGGCTGCGAACTTGTCCGCCGAACGCTGCGCGGAGGGCATCATCGAGATCGCAACAGCGGCGATGGTGCGCGCCCTGCGCACGGTGAGTGTCGAACGTGGTGTCGATCCCCGCAGCATGACACTGGTAGCATTCGGTGGTGCGGGACCGATGTTCGTGTGCCGCATGGCCGAGAGCCTCGGCATGCGTCGCGCTTTGGTACCACCGCATGCGGGGGTTCTGTCGGCACTCGGGTTGGCGGCCGCTCCCGAGAAACTGGAGTTCGTCTCGTCGTTGCATCGCCCGGCGCTCGAGTTGGATCAGTCCGACCTCGACCGACTGTTCGGCGATCTGGAGCGAGACGCTCGAGACGAATTGCCCAACGCCACATTGACACGATTTGCCGACTGCCGTTACGAAGGGCAGGGCTACGAGCTCACGGTGCCGGTCACGGGAGCCGGATCTGCTATTGCGCAGGCGTTTCACCAGGTGCATGCCGAGCGTTTCGGGCATTCCGACCCAGAACGTACGGTAGAGGTGGTGAACCTGCGGCTCGTTGCCGCGCGCGGCGGCATCGCGGTTCGGCTGAGCGCGAGCAAGACAGGGAAGAGAACCGAGGTCGCCGGATCCCGTGCCCACTGGGACGCACTAGCACCGGGAACGAAACTCGAGGGACCGTTCATGTTGGACAGTCTCGATGCAACGGCCCGCATAGAGGAGGGATGGAGTGGTGAGATACATGCGAGCGGTGCTGTGATCCTGGAGCGCGTATGACACTCGATGCAATCGGCCTGGAGGTGATGGCCCACGCGTTTGCCGGTATAGCCGAGGAGATGGGTGCCCTGTTGGTGGCGAGTTCGTTCTCGCCCAACGTGAAGGAGCGCCGCGACTCGTCGGCCGCGATCTTCGATGCCAACGGCGAGATGATCGCTCAGGCCGCGCACATTCCGGTGCATCTGGGAGCTATGCCCGAGGCGGTGGCCGCGGTGATGGCGCTCGATCCCAATCCCAACGACACGTTCATCCTGAACGATCCCTACACCGGCGGCACTCACCTACCCGACATCACCATGGTGCACGCCATGGACTTGGCAGGCGATGTGTCGGGATACACGGTTGTAAGGGCACACCATTCCGACGTGGGCGGCTCGCGCCCGGGCAGCATGCCGCCTCACTCTACTGAGATCTTCCAAGAGGGTTTGATCATCCCCCCGATACGCTGGACCGCTGCCGGCAAGATCCAGGAAGATGTCGAGCGCTTGCTTTTGGCCAACGTGCGCACGCCTGTCATGCGGCGGGGCGATCTCGCCGCGCAGTTGGCTGCGTGCGAGCGTGGCGCACTGCGCTACCGTGAGTTGGTGGAGCGGAAGGGCAGGGCATATGTGGAAGCTGCCGTGCGTGATCTGCTCGACTATGCAGAACGTCGCACCGTCGCGTCTGTGAAAGAGCGAGTCAAGGAGGGACGTTACACTGCTCGAGACTGGATGGAGAGCAACGGAGTCGAGCAGGAAGACGTCACGATCTGCGTAACGGTGGGCGTTGCGGATGGAAGATTGCAGTTCGACTTCAGCGAATCCGACCCCGTCGCCCGCGGCAACATCAACTGTCCCCTGTCGGTGACACGCTCGGCCGTGCTGTTCGTGTTGCGCTGTATCGTCGATCGGGACATCCCCACCAATGGTGGCGTGCACCGCGTGGTAGACGTAATCGCCCCGGAAGGCCTGGTCGTTAACGCCGGTTGGCCTGCTGCCGTGGCGTCGGGGAACGTCGAAACCTCACAGCGCATCGCCGATGTGATCACACTCGCACTCGGCAAAGCCACCGATGTGCCGGCGCAAGGGCAGGGCACCATGAACAACGTGGTAATCGGCAGTGAAGGGTGGACGTACTACGAGACGTTGGGCGGCGGGCAAGGAGCTACGGGCGTTGGTGACGCGCCCTCGGGCGTCCACGTCGGCATGTCGAACACGCGGAATACCCCGGTAGAGGTCTTCGAGCTGGAACATCCGGTAAGACTGCGTACCTACGCACTGAGAGACGGCAGCGGTGGTAGCGGCCGTCACCGTGGCGGCGACGGTGTAATACGCGAGTATCAGGCGCTGGAGCCGATGGAGGCGAGCCTCTTGTGCGAGCGCCGTGTGCACGCACCTGTCGGCGCCGAGGGTGGCGGTGATGGCAAGCCAGGCGTGAATACCGTCAACGGCAAATCAGTCGGCGGGCGGGCCGCGGTGCACCTCGAGCCGGGCGACGTGCTGCGGGTGGAGACGCCCGGCGGTGGAGGGTGGGGAGAGCCGTAGGATTTGAGATTGATGATTTACAATTTGCGATAGACGATTGCGATTGTCATGTTCCACGACCATGCTAACCCCGGGCGGGAGCCCGGGGAACCGACAGCCCGCCACGACCCGCTTCCTGGCCGGGCCATGCCGGACGCCACGGTTTGTCACAACACTTGCGCTTGGCCGCTGCAAAGGTAACCTTTATCGGCTTGTGGTTCCTTCTACAGAGGAGTTCCCCTGCGCCATCTTCGCGTTGGAGTTATCGATCTCGTAACCAAAGGTCCGAATAAGTCTCTGTACGCACGGGTGATGCACGCCAATCTGGCGAGCATCATGCCACAAATCGTTGCGACCTGGTGCGAGCAGGACGGACACGACGTCACATTCATCTGTTACACTGGTCGCGAATCGATCACAGACGAAATCCCCGATGATTGGGATTTGGTGTTCATCAGTGCGTTCACTCAGGCGGCGCAGCTTTCGTACGCGATCAGTGCACTGTGCCGGGACAGAGGTGCGGTCACCGTCCTCGGCGGCCCCCACGCACGTTGCTACCCGGAGGATTCGGCGAAATACTTCGATTACGTGGTCGGATTTGCCGACGACGGAATCATCAAGGATATCCTGAGCGATTGCTGCGAACATCGGCCGGTCGGGATGCAGCTATCGGCCTCTTCGCAGCCACAGTTCTTGCCCGGTGTGGAGGAACGGTGGAAGTACGTGGAGCAGACGCTCGAAAAAGCCCCGCTCATCAAGCTCGTGCCGATGATCGGAAGTCTCGGGTGCCCGTACACATGCAGCTTCTGCATCGATTCTGAAGTGCCATACCAGACGATGGACTTCGAGGTGCTCAGCAACGACCTGCGGTTCCTGCGGACGAAATACAAGCGCCCGCGAGTCGGATGGCATGATCCCAACTTCGGGGTTCGCTTTAACGACTACATGGACGCGATCGAAGATGCCGTACCGGCTGGGTCCGTCGACTTCGCTGCCGAGAGCACCCTGTCACTGCTCAAGGAAGACCACCTGAAGCGGCTCCAGCGCAATGGATTCAAGGCGATCCTCCCCGGCATCGAGTCATGGTACGACCTCGGCCAAAAATCCAAGACCGGAAAATGCCAGGGGCTGGACAAGGTCAAGCAGGTATCGGAGCACATCGCATTGATCCAGGAGTACATCCCATACCTTCAGGCCAACTTCGTGCTCGGGTTAGACAGCGACGCCGGACCCGAGCCGTTCGAATTGACAAAGCGGTTCCTTGATCTCTCTCCGGGCGCGTTCCCCGGATACTCCTTGTTGTCCGCGTTTGGTCGAGCTGCACCGCTCAACCTCGAATACCAGCGGAACGATCGCGTGCTACCGTTCCCCTTCCACTTCTTGAACAACAACCACGCGATGAACGTGAAGCCGGCCAACTATGCATGGCCGGAGTTCTACGACCATGTCATCGATTTGACCCGGCATACATTCTCGTGGCGCGCGATCGGGCGACGCTTCCGCGCCGTTCGAACGGCGATTCCGCGTTGGATGAACGTCGTCCGCGCTGTGTCGTCGGAAGGGTTCGGGCGCCTAAAATACTATCGAGAGATCCGTCGCCGGTTGGATGAAGACCTTCCGTTTCGGCGCTATTTTGAGGGTGAGACCACCGATTTGCCTGAGTTCTTCCGCGAGCGAGTGAAACATGATCTTGGGCCCCTCTGGCATTGGTTGCCAAAGGGAGCATTGTTCCACGATCCCAACGCGTACTTGAACGCCGAGGCGATTCCGGCGGTCACACCGCTCACCCTCAAAGCGAGCGCGCCAACGGCGAACTGAGGACGCCTGGGTTTCCGTCAGGATGCCGTCGCGAATCCGCCCAGCGGCGGATTCGGAGCCCTCTTGTTAGGCAATGGCGGGTCCACCGCCCCTTTAAGCTCCAGAAGCTCTCCGGAAACCGGGGAATTGATGAGTAGTAGTCGCATTCGCGGTCCTTCTGAAGGCAACGGTTACTGCAAACACTGCTGATGCCGGAGCAGGGCACTATCGGCGTTGCGGCAGGCGAAGAACCCTAGGTCTGGTACTGTCTCCCGACGTGGTCCATATTGGCCCCATGTCCCTGCCAACCGACCCATCAAACGGCCCATGGTACCAATGAACTGTTCCGCGACGGCCTCAAGCATCGTCTTAGCACTGCCCCTACTCGCGGCTACCGCACTATCCTGCGCCGACGGTACGCCCCAGGGATCGGAAGCGACATCACGCGACAGCGCAGGAGTAGTGATCGTTGAGAATACCGGTTCGATACCCCCGGATGGGGGTACCTGGAGTGTTGCGCCCGAGCCGGACTTGATCATCGGTGCGATTGAAGGCGATTCCAATTACCAGCTGTTCGGCGTGGCCGGTGCGCACCGGCTTACCGATGGACGGATCGCTGTTGTCAACGCCGGGAGTTGGGAGGTGCGGGTTTACGATCCTCAGGGAACGTTCCTCCGTTCCTTCGGGCGCCGCGGTGGAGGACCCGAGGAGTTCGGAATGCCGGTCCTGGGAGGAGTGATTAACGACACCCTGGTGGTTGTGGACCGAGGCCAGCATCGCATCGCCATGGTTCATCCCGACATGGGCTTTGTCCGGCTCGCCACGGTCGAAGCCGAGGTCGGAGGATACCTCAATCCATCGGGTACCTTCCGCAACGGACAGGTAGTCTTCGGTGGTGCGTTCGACATGCGACGCATTGGCGAGTTGCAGGAAGGAATGAACCGGGCTCACACCTTCTACCGCTCCTGCAACCCTGACGGATCCTTGGCCACCGACTTCGGAGACAAAGTGGGGGCGGAGTTCTTCATTAGAGACTTGGATGGTGATGGACCGGAGTCGCGGCCTGCGCTCATACCGTTTGGGAAACGGCCTATGGCTACCGTATCTCCAAGTCAGTTCTATTACGCCACTGGGGATGAGTTCGAGCTCGAGGCATACGATCCCTCCGGGCGACTCGCCCGCCTGATCCGGCTGGATCGAGATCCAGTCCCTGTCACGGCGCAAGACGGCAGCCGGTACATTGAGGAGATGGCGGCCGCGGCCGCAACAGAGGCCCAGGCGCGCATGATTCGCCAACGACTGTCCCAGCTGCCGCTCCCAGAGACCTTCCCCGCGTTTGCCAACCTGATGGCAGATGAGCTGGGGTATCTATGGGTTCAGCAACAGGCTCGTCCCGGCCAGGATGATTCGATCTGGGAGATCTTCAATCCCGCAGGCGTGCTGATGGGAAGAGTGAGTCTACCTCCCCGGGTCGACCCACTCGAGATTGGAGCCGACTACCTGCTCGGGCTCCATTGGGACGAGCTGGAGGTGGAGTATCTCCACCTGTACCTACTGGAGCGGCCGTCTGGAGATTAGCGCCAGTCGTTTATGGCTTCGCTATAGGCGGCCTTGTCTTTTCCGTATCTTGCGGTGCGAACCCTCCTGACGCGCCGGCACCGATGTGGGATTCTGTGAGCTGATCTAGCTGATCTATACGAACAGGTGAGCGCGCGCGGCGTGACAGATTGCTACCACCGCCGGATGTTGGACCTTCCGTTCCACCGAAATCGCGTACCAGCGTTCCACGATCTCAGCCGGCTCACCGAGCTTGCGAACCTTGTATTGCTGTCGAGCGTCTTCGGCCACTATTGAAGGGACTGCGAAGACGCCCGCACCAGCTTGGCCAAACACCTTGAGGAGCGCACTGTCCTCAAACTCCCCCACCACGACGGGCCGAATACCCACGCTGTCGAACCAGTACTCCAGTGAATGACGCAATGTGGTCCCCTCCGCCGGCAACAGAAAGGGAGCGCCGTCGAGCGAGCGCGGAAAACCCTTACGAAAGGCCGTAACGAGAGGGGGGGCGGCCATGAATGTCACACCGCACTCGCCGAGCAGGTGATTGAATGCGCGAACACTGAGGTTCGGAGGGACCGGTGCGTCTGACAAGACGACGTCGAGTTCATGGACCGCAAGCCTCGCCAACAGGTTCTCGCTCGTGTTCTCGACACACAAGATGCGCAAGTCTTCGCCCCCCCGGAGCGCAGGTTCGATCAGCCGGTAGGCCACGAGCTTCGGCAACACGTCGGCCACGCCAACGAGTAGTGTGAGCGAACGACCTGCCGGTCGTCCTTGCAACGTGTCGGTCAACTCTCGCCCCAGCATGAAGATCTCGTGTGCGTAGCGGTACACCAGGTGACCCACCTCAGTGAGGACCAACTGCCTTCCCGTCCGGTCGAACAACTCCTCGCCGAGTGCCTCTTCGAGTGTGCGAAGTTGGGTGCTGCCGGTTTGGGGCGTCAGATGGAGCTTCCTGCTCCCCTCCGTGAGGCTGCCTTCTTGGGCCACAGTCCAGAAGTAGAGCAGGTGGTGATAGTTGAGCCAATCCATTGTGACACCGCCGTTCCAAAGATTCGAATATCCCGAAGCCAATATCGTATAAATTCGATTTGTCCGAAAGTGGATCGAGGATTAGAGTACAGGACACAGGGTACTCACTGGTGTGTATAGAGGGTCCTATGCGGATTGAAGTTTCGGCTAGGGGAGTCAGGGTAACGCGCCGGCTACGGGAATATGTCGCTCATCGCTTGCACTTTAAGCTTGGTAGGTTCTCGGACCGGATCAACCTTGTGAAAGTCAGAATAGTAGACGTAAACGGCCCGCGTGGTGGGATCGACCTACAGTGCCGGATCCAGGTGCGGGGTACTGACGTCGATGGTTTGGTGGCGTCGGCCCTGGCGGCGAACCCTACATCAGCGATCGACGAGGCTGCGGACCGTATCCACCGCGTGGTTGGTCGCGAATTTGCCCGGGCGTTGGAACTGCGTCGCGGACGGAGACCCCGTTACTCGGGGCTACCCTGAAACCGCGGCCACGGTGGCCGGAACGGTAGTGGACCCCGTTCTTCTACTCCGTTGAGGAACGCGTGCCCTATCAGGTCGACATGAGTGAGCTGAAGTGATGATTGGCTGACTTTGCAGGAGGGGTGAAGCAATGAACGTCACCAGAAGATCCATGACTGCGCCGGATGGTGACCTGACCACGGCAAGAATCGACAAGATTCGTGAAGAGCTGCATGGCGAATTGGCTCGGCTGAAGCGCAGTTTGGCGGAGGTTTGGCCGCGCGAGGTCCTTGCGGCACGCGAGGGCCGATACGCGTGCGTGAACCACACACACACCGAGTTACTTGCCTCTGACCTTTACGACAGGCTGCAAGAGCGCCGCGCAGAGATCCTCGGCGCACTGGATCGCATCCAACAGGGATCCTACGGCCGCTGTGCGATATGTGGAGAACCCATACCCTACGAGCGACTGGAGGTAATGCCCGAAACGTACACCTGCATAAGATGCTGTGGTTGAGAACTTCGGCGACCAGGAGTGTTCGGTAGCTCACGGATAGTGTTCGTGTTGCTGTTCCTGCAGGACGGGATACCTGCCGGAGTACCAAGCCTGATCAACGCAGCCTCACGGCGGACAGCGATCCGCCGCTTGGCCGGCCAGTAGGGCATTGCCGATCCTAGACCTTAATAGCATATTCTCATGTGATTAGCATGAATTGCTCGTCGATGCCCACGTGTGGGGGGATCCGACGATGCACCGCCCCCAGGTAGGCTCCTTCGGTTTCTACTGGGATGCCGAGCGGTGAGTTCTGTTCCGGGGAGCGCCCGCCCCCCCGGGACGTGAAGGCAAGACCTCTGCAAGAATCGCCAGATATCTGGCGCGACGGTGCCGTTGCGATCGGTCAAGTGGCACTCGATATACCTCACAAGAGCCCGACGTGCGCCATTCTTCGGGCAGGCATCAACCGCGTGAGTTCGCGAGAACTTCCGTTGCCGGGCGTGTCGAAGGGGCTATGGCAGTACCCACTCTTTGGAGTGATCCATAACGGAGTGATTCCATGAGACAGTCGTGTAGCGACGTGATTCTTGTCACTGCCGTGTTCGTTCTCGGTAGTGTGTCAGGGCTCGCCGCCCAGGATCAGACAGAGCGGGTGGCCGGCTCGGGTCAAGAGCTGTTCCAGACCAGGTGTGCAGTATGCCACACGATCGGCGGTGGTCGCCTCGTGGGGCCCGACCTTGAGGGGGTCGACGAGCGCCGCAGCGAGGAATGGATCATCGCGTTCGTGCAGCACTCCCAGCAAATGGTCGCGGCGGGCGATCCCGACGCAGTGGCGATCTTCGAGCAGTACAGCCAAATCATGATGCCCGACCAGGCGCTCTACGACGAGGAGATTCGGGGGATCATCGAGTACATACGGACGGCTGAGCCCACTGCTCCGGTGCAGCCGGTCGCTTTGGGAGAACCCACAGAGGAACAGATCCTCCTGGGGCAGCAACTCTTCCAGGGGCGCGCACGGTTCGCCAATGGCGGGCCAACCTGCAACTCATGCCACGAGGTCACGCACGAAGCAGTCCTCGGCGGTGGGTTGCTAGCTCGGGATCTCACCGCCGTGCACTCACGCTTGGGTGCACCGGGAGTCAAGGCCATCCTGGGAAGTCCACCATTCCCCTTAATGCAGCGGGCTTACCAGGACAAACCGTTGACCGACGAGGAAGTCATAGCTCTGGCCGGTTTTCTACAACAGGCCGACGCGGAGCAGGCACTCCACCAACCACGGGACTACGGCCGCAACTTGCTGTTTGCCGGAGTCGTAGGAACGGTGATCCTCCTGGGCCTCTACGCGTCGTTCTGGAGCGGGCGTCTGAAAGGCTCAGTGAACCAGTCGATCTACGACCGGCAGGTCAAGTCCACCTGAAATCACGACCACAAGGAGCGGGTGACGAAAATGGGTTGGATCAAAGACATCATCTCGCCGCAGACCAGGAAGTGGGAGGAGTTCTACCGCAACCGCTTCCAGCATGATCGCGTCGTACGAAGCACGCATGGCGCGAACTGCACGGGAGGTTGTTCCTGGCAGATCCATGTCAAGGACGGGATCGTGACTTGGGAGACTCAGCAGCTCGACTACCCGTTGCTGGAAGACTCTCTGCCTCCCTATGAGCCACGCGGTTGCCAGCGGGGGATCTCCTACTCGTGGTACCTGTACAGCCCTTTGCGAATCAAGTACCCGCTGATCCGCAGCGCCCTACTCGACGCCTACCGAGCGAAGAAGCAGGAAACGGGCGACTCCATGCAGGCATGGAAGGCTCTGCAAGCCGACGAGGGCGCGCGCAGGAAATACCAACAAGCGCGCGGCAAGGGCGGATTCCGACGGGCGAGCTGGGACGAGGTCCTGGAAATCATGTCCGTTGCCAACATCCACACCGCCCAAGAGTATGGCCCCGACAGGGTCATAGGGTTCAGTCCCATTCCGGCGATGTCGATGATGAGCTACGCAGCGGGAGGACGTTTCCTCCAGCTGTTTGGAGGAGTCAACCTCAGCTTCTACGACTGGTACTGCGATCTTCCCACCGCATTTCCCGAAATCTGGGGCGAGCAGACCGATGTGTGCGAGAGCGCTGACTGGTACAACGCCAAGATGATCGCGGACATGGGTGCGTGTCTCAACATGACGCGCACGCCTGACTGCCACTTCTTTGCCGAGTCACGTCACAACGGGACGAAGGCAGTCGTCTTCTCTCCGGATTTCAGCCAGGTCTGCAAGTACGCCGACCAATGGGTACCACTCCACGCGGGAAGCGACGGTGCGTTCTGGATGGCGACGACGCACGTGATTCTCAAGGAGTTCCACCACGAGAAGCAGACACCCTACTTCATCGACTACGTCAAGCAATACACAGACAGCCCGTACCTCGTGAAGCTTGAGCGGGACGGCGAGCATTACAAGCCGGGACGGTTGTTGCGGGCGTCGGAGATCCCCGAGTACAAGGACGTGTCGAACGGGGAGTGGAAATTCGTCAACATCGATACCACAACCGGCAAGTTCGTGGTTCCCAAGGGGAGTTCCGGATCCCGCTGGGACGAGCAGCAAGGCAACTGGAACATGAAGCCCGAGAACGCTGTGGACGACCAGTCCTACGATCCGGTGCTCACGCTACTCGGAAGATCCGACGATGTCGTGCAGACGAGCTTCATCGAGTTCGGACTCGACAACACGGTGCACCGCGGTGTACCGGTGATGCACGTCGAGACGACCGAGGGTCAAGTGACGGTGACAACGGTATACGATCTCATCATGGCCCAATACGGCGTCGACCGTGGTTTGCCCGGTGACTACCCGACAGACTATAACGACAAGAACGCGGCCTACACACCGACGTGGCAGGAGCTGTTCACCGGCGTGTCGGCAGACACCGTGCTCCAGTTTGCTCGTGAGTGGGCGAGTACGGCCGAGGCCACCGGCGGAAAGTGCATGATCATCATCGGGGCGGGGATCAACCATTGGTATCACTCCAACTTGATGTACCGGGCCGGAGCGATGGCCCTGATGCTCACCGGTTGTGTGGGCAAGAACGGTGGCGGCCTCAACCACTATGTGGGGCAGGAGAAGTTGGCACCGATGGACTCCTGGGGGACAATTGCTTTTGGCAAGGACTGGCAATCCGCGATCCGGCTCCAGCAGGCGCCGCTGTGGCACTACATCAACACGTGCCAGTATCGCTACGACGGTCAGTTCTCGAGATACAACACGGTTCCCGATAACGAGCTGACGCGGCAACACACCGCCGACCAGATCTACAAAGCCGTTCGCATGGGCTGGATGCCCTTCTACCCACAGTTCGACCAGAACACGCTCGACCTCAGCAGAGAGGCCGTCGACAATGGAGCCACTGATGACGAGGGCATCCGGCAGTACGTCCTGAACAAGCTCAAGAACAAGGAGTTGCAGTACTCGGTGAGCGACCCGGAGGCCGAACACAACTTCCCTCGCGTGTGGTACATCTGGCGTGGCAACGCAATCATGGGAAGCATGAAGGGACACGAGTACTGCCTGAAGCACTACTTGGGCACGCACTCGAACGCGATAGCCGAGGACTCTGAGGACCATACCCGCGAAGTGAAGTGGCACGATGTCGCACCAGTTGGGAAGATGGACCTCATCGTCGACCTGAATTTCCGAATGGACTCGTCGGCTCTGTACTCCGACATCGTGCTGCCTGCGGCCTCGTGGTACGAGAAAGCCGACTTGAACAGCACGGACCTCCACTCGTTCATCCACCCACTCTCGGCGGCCATCGCACCGGTGTGGGAGTCGAAGACCGACTGGGACATTTTCCGCGAACTTGCCAAGGCGACTAGCGAGGCGGCGGCCAAGTACTTCCCCGAGCCACAGAAAGACGTCGTTGCCTCTCCCATCGCGCACGACACTGCCGGAGAGATCGCTCAACCGGTCATCAAGGACTGGTACCACGGAGAGTGTGAGGCCGTGCCCGGCAAGACCACGCACAACCTGGCGGTGGTGGACCGCGACTACACGAAGATCTATGACAAGTTCATCAGCCTGGGCGATCGCATCCGGACTGCCGGTCTGGGAGCCCACGGAAACCATTACCAGTGCGAAGACGCGTACGACGAGATGGTCGCGTCCAACCACTTCCCGGTGGAGCGCCACAATGGCAAAGTCTTGCCGTCATTGAAGGAAGGTGAGTGGGCGGCCAACGCGGTGCTGCACCTCTCGACGTTGACCAACGGCAAGCTCAACGTGCGCGCCTACCGCAATGCCGAGCAGCGAACGGGTGTGGATCTAGTCGACCTGGGTGCTGGCAGCGAAGATGTACTGATTCACTACGCGGACCTGCAGGCACAGCCACGGCGCTACAACACGTCGCCGCTGTGGTCGGGCGTCATGAACGGTGGGAGGGCCTATGCTGCCTATACCTACAACGTGGAGAAGCTGATTCCCTGGCGCACGCTGACGGGTCGCCAGCACTTCTACCTCGACCATGAAATGTATCTCGCCTACGGTGAGAACCTCCCCACCTACAAGCCGTCTCCCAAACCAGAAGCCTACGGCGATCTCAAGCAGACTCTGAAAGATGGCGATGCTCGGATCTTGAACTGCCTCACCCCGCACGGGAAGTGGCACATCCACTCCACTTATATGGAGAACCACCGGATGCTGACCCTCTCCAGGGGCTGCGAGCCTGGCTGGATGAGCGAGGTGGACGCGGCAGAGTTGGGCATCCAGGACAATGATTGGGTCGAGGTCTATAACGACCACGGAGTTTACTGTGCACGCGCCAGCGTCAGCGCCCGAATCCCCAAGGGTGTGTGCATCGTGTACCACGTACCGGAGCGCACGGTTGGAATCCCCAAGTCACAGGTGCGCGGCGGCAAGCGGGCCGGGGGTCACAACAGTTTCACGCGCATCCACCTCAAGCCGAACTTCCTCGCCGGGGGTTACGGGCAGTTCAGTTACCACTTCAACTACTGGGGACCGATTGCACCAAACCGGGATACCCATGTCGTTGTCAAGCGAATGGACAAGGTAGTGTTTTGATGACTTACGGATCGCGTCAAGAACGGGAGAACTGAGATGGATGTTCGCTCACAGATTTCGATGGTGTTTCACCTCGACAAGTGTATCGGCTGTCACACTTGCTCGATCGCCTGCAAGAACATCTGGACCGACCGCAAGGGCGCCGAGTACATGTGGTGGAACAACGTGGAGACAAAGCCGGGCACGGGCTATCCCGGCAAATGGGAAGACCAGCGCATCTACAAGGGTGGATGGGAAAAGAAGGGTGATGGGATCGATCTGAAGGGGGCGGGAAAACCGCAGAGCCTGACAAACATCTTCCACAACCCCCACATGCCGGTGATCGACGACTACTACGAGCCGTTCACCTACAAGTACCTCGACCTGATCGAGTCACCTGCCGGCGACGACCAGCCCACGGCCCGACCGATCTCGATGATCACCGGCGAGCCGATGGACATCAAGATGGGGCCGAACTGGGACGACGACCTGAGCGGGACGCCTGACTACGCCCGCAAAGACCCCAACCTCGAGAAGCTCTCTCCCGCCGAGCAAGAAGCCATGTTCCAGATGGAGCGAATGGCCTTCTTCTACCTGCCGCGGATCTGCAACCATTGTCTGAACCCCGCCTGTGTCGCCTCGTGCCCTTCGGGTGCGATATACAAACGCGGCGAGGACGGGGTTGTGCTCATCAACCAATCGGTATGTCGCGCATGGCGTATGTGCGTCACGGCCTGCCCCTACAAGAAGTCCTATTACAACTGGAATACGGGCAAGTCCGAAAAGTGTATCCTGTGCTACCCACGCATCGAGGCCGGTCATGCTCCCGCGTGCATGCACTCGTGCGTGGGACGCATCCGTTACCTCGGTGTCTTGCTGTATGACGCCGACCGGATAGAGGACGTGGCCTCGGCTGACGAGGCCGAGGTGGTGAGCCGCCAGATGGATATGATCCTCGACCCGTTTGATCCTCCGGTCATCGAAGCGGCGAAGCAGAACGGGATTGCGGACTCCACGATCGATGCGGCCCAATACTCGCCCACATACAAGTTCGTGAAGCGGTGGAACCTGGCGCTTCCCCTCCACCCTGAGTTCCGCACGCTCCCAATGCTGTTCTACGTGCCACCACTGTTACCGGTGATGGCCTCGGTCACGAAGGCCGACAACACCGCACAGTCCGCGGGGATGAACCCGATAGCAAAACACTGGCCCGACAGTTGGCTGTACGATACCAGCACCGCAGCACTGTTTGGAACCATCGACGAAGCGCGCTTCCCACTGCAGTACATGGCCAACCTGTTCAGCGCCGGCGACACTGCCAAGGTAGGAGACCGGCTGAAGAAGCTCATGGCCGTCCGGCTCCACCGTCGGCGAGTAACGGTGGGCGATGTTGCCGAGGACACCGTGAGCGAGGCGCTGGCCACAACGGGTCTGACCCCTCAAACGGCGGACGACATCTACTACCTGACGTCGCTGGCCCAATTCGACGATCGTTTCGTGATTCCGGCCGCGCACCGCGAACAGGCCCTCGAGATGATGGAGTTCGCCGGTGATGTGAAGGGGAACACCGGGTTCGGATTCAAGAATGCCACCGCTGAGAGGGGATCTTGAACATGGACTTGCATCACTATCAAGAGCTTGCCCCTCTCTTCGAGTACCCGGAGCAAGACTACCCGGCACGGGTCAAAGCGGTCTGTGAGCTTCTGGAGAGCCGCTATCCGCTGGCGGCAGTGGAATTGAACGCGTTCGCAAAAGCGCTGCCGTCTCGGAACTTGGTCTTCTCAGCGCCGGCGCTGGACGAAATGCAGGAGATCTTCACGCGGTCGTTCGATGTCCAATCAATCACGACCCTCAGCGTGGGCTACGTCGTGTTTGGGGATGACTACAAGCGGGGTGAGCTGCTGGTCAACCTGAACCGCGAGCACCGCGAGGCAGGGGTCGATTGTGGCAGTGAACTGTCAGACCATCTGCCCAACGTTCTGCGCCTGATTGCCCGGTGGCGTGACGAAGAGATGGTGGTCGAATTCGTCGAGGAGATCCTGCATCCGGCCCTCGACAGGATAATTGGTGAGTTCGATACAGCACGCATGGAACAGCGCAACAGGCTGTACCAGAAACACTTCAAGACCTTGATCGCCTCTTCCGCCGAGCGCGGCACGATCTTTCGCATGCCGTTGGCGGCTCTCTTGGCGGTGCTCACTGAGGATTTCGGTCTCTCTGAACGAAAACGCCAGGAGCAAGAGAGCGATTTCCTACGTTCCATCGGCCGCGAACTGGACATCGAAACCAGTGAGGGGCGTCCGGCTCAGTCGAGGAGTCTGCCATGAACGCGCTCAACACCTTCCTCTTTGTCGCCTTTCCCTATGTGGCGGTCATTGTCTTCGTGGTCGGTGTCATCTACCGGTACAGGCAGAAAGGCTTCACGGTCTCGTCGCTCTCGTCGCAGTTCCTCGAGGGAAGACAGCTCTTCTGGGGTACCGTCCCGTTTCATATCGGGTTGCTGGTGGTGTTCTGCGGGCACTTCATCGCGTTTGTGCTGCCACAGGCCAATCTCACCTGGAACACGATACCCATTCGCTTGCTGATTCTCGAGGTGACCGCACTAGTGTTCGGCCTCACCGTGCTCGTCGGCCTCGTATCCCTCATGTACCGACGGCTAACCAACGCACGCATCCGCGCGGTAACTACCAAGATGGACATAGCCGTCGAACTGCTTCTGCTCGCCCAGGTAGTGCTGGGATGCTGGATCGCCCTGGGCTTCCGTTGGGGAGCATCATGGTTCCCGGCCAGTCTCTCACCGTACCTGTGGTCGCTGGTCAAGCTGACCCCGGAGACCGGTGCGGTCTTCGCCCTTCCGTGGGTCATCAAGCTCCACATTGTCGGCGCATTTTCGATCGTCTTCATGGTTCCGTTCACGCGCCTGGTGCACTTCGTCGTAGCACCGCTCAACTACCTGGTACGGCCGTATCAGCAGGTCATGTGGAACTGGGACCGTACGGCTATCCGGGACCCGAGCGCTCCGTGGAGCAAGGCACGGCCGAAAAACAACTGAGCTTTGAGCCGGCCAAGCGGAACAGCGGCCAAGGAGAATACCGATGACGGGTGAGCACCAGAAAAAGACCTGGCCCAGCTACTGGAATCCCGAAGACGAGACGTTCTGGAACCGTGAAGGCAAACGAGTAGCCAAGCGGAATCTCTGGGTCTCCATCCCCAACCTATTGCTGGCCTTCGCCGTCTGGATCTATTGGGGTATGGTCGCCACGTACATCCAGAGGCTCCACTTTGCCTCCGGGGGAGAACTCTTCAACTTCACCTTCATGCATGGCGGGGAGGCGTACGACGACCCCGGATATAGAGCGCTCCTTTTCATGCTTCCCGCTGTAGCGGGTTTGGCGGGAGCGACCTTGCGGATCCCCAACTCGTTCATGATCGCGATCTGTGGGGGGCGGAACGTGAAGTTCATGACGAGCCTGCTTCTCATCCTGCCAGCTATCGGTACGGGGATCGCCCTCCAGGACCATACGACGCCGTTCTATCTCTTCATCATACTTGCAGCGCTGTCGGGTGTCGGGGGAGGAGCGTTCGCTTCGTCCATGTCAAACATCAGCTTCTTTTTTCCGAAGAAGGAGCAGGGGCTGGCGTTGGGACTGAACGCGGGATTGGGAAACCTGGGCGTCAGCGTGATGCAGTTCCTGATCCCCTGGGTTATCACCTTTCGTTTGTTCGGCCCCCTGAGTGGAGACCCGTACGTGTATTCAGCGGATGGGGCGACCTCGGACATTTGGATCCAAAACGCGGGCCTGGTCTGGGTGCCGATTCTGCTCTTGTTCGTGATCCTGGCCTTCTTGTACATGAACAATCTGCCCTTCCACAGGATCGGCTCCACGCCCGTCGCGGTCGCGAAGTATCTGTGGCTCACTCTGCTGGGCCTGATCGGTACAGCCGCTGGGGTCATCCTGTTGATCGTACCATGGGGCGGATTTCCAGACCTATTGAAGACCTTCATCATCGTGGTAGTGGCGGTAGTCGTCACGCTCGCAGCTATGCGATTCCTGACGCCTAAGGAGACCAAAGAAAGCCTCAACCAACAGTTCGGAATCTTCAGGTTGAAGCACAACTGGATCATGACGTACCTCTATGTCATGACCTTCGGCTCCTTCATTGGATACGCCAACGCCTTTCCGAAGCTGATCGACGACGTCTTTGGCGTCATCAGGGTGGGAGAGCAGGCAGGTCAGGCGACGGGTCTGAGTTCAGCTGGGTTCATCTGGATCGGCGCCGGCGTTGGCGCGTTGATAAGGCCTCTGGGAGGGTGGCTGTCAGATAAAATGGGAGGTGCACGGGTAACCCACTGGGACACCATCCTCATGATCGCGTCAACCATCGGGGCGGGGTACGTAGTCTCCCTCGCCATGGGTTCGCCGGATCCCACACAATATTTCGTCGTCTTTCTGCTTCTGTTCGTAGTGCTTTTCGCGACAACGGGCATCGGAAACGGCTCAACCTTCCGGATGATCGGCGTGATCTTCTCGAAAGACCTCCGCGGGCCCGTGCTTGGCTGGACCTCAGCAATCGCAGCATATGGAGCGTACCTCATTCCCAAGATCTTCGCGGGCCAGATCCAAGCAGGTACGCCGCAGTACGCGCTGTATGGTTTTGCCGGCTACTACGCGACATGCCTGGCCCTCAACTGGTGGTTCTACGCAAGGAAGCATGCGGAGATCGACTGCTAGTGCGGGTGACCGAGTCATCTCAACGTACCGGGCCCGCACTCTGACCGGTCGCAACTAAACGAGAGCCAAGACGAGGTTATGCAAGAACAATCAGTAGCTTGGCGGGTTCTAGCCCTCAACACGATTGCCTTCACCGTCTGTTTCGCATGCTGGATGCTGAACGGGGTGCTCGTGACCTTCCTGGTCGAGGCCGGGCTATTCGAGTGGGACGCCGCCCAGATGGGTACACTGATCGGCATCCCGGTTCTCACCGGCTCACTCATGAGATTGCCCCTCGGCATGCTCACTGATAAGTTTGGCGGTCGCCCCGTGTACGCCATACTGATGCTCCTGTGCGCGGTGCCGATGTTCCTCCTGAGTCGCGTCGACTCCTACACCGGGTACCTTCTCGCAAGCTTGGGCTTCGGCCTGACAGGCACTTCGTTTGCTGTGGGCATCGCGTTCTCCTCGGTTTGGTTCAGGAGAGAGCACCAGGGAACCGCTCTGGGGATTTTCGGGGCGGGAAACGCCGGTGCGGCTTTGACGGCCATGCTCGCACCGGGCGTTCTACGCGCGCTCACGCATGGTGGAGAAGACCTGGAGCGCTGGCGACTCCTGCCTCAGTACTACGCCGCGCTACTTGTCGCGATGGCTGTCGTTTTCTTCGTGTTTACCAAGAACAAGAAGCCCGAAGTTGCCTCACGATCTACCGTGCTGCAGATGCTCCAGCCGCTGAGGAACGTGCGCGTCTGGCGGTTTGGCTTGTACTATTTTCTGGTGTTCGGCGGATTCGTTGCTCTGTCTCAGTGGCTGGTGCCGTACTACGTCAACGTCTACGCAATGACCATCGTTACTGCGGGACTGCTGACCTCCATTTTCTCGCTTCCGTCCGGCGTCATCCGCGCGTTGGGTGGGTATCTCTCAGATAAGCTCGGTGCTCGTAGCGTGATGTACTGGGTTCTGAGCGTTGTAGCTCTCTGCTGCTTCGCACTGTTCTTTCCCAAGATGGAGGTCGAATCCCCGGGTAGCGGGGTCATGGCGAGGAAGAGCGGCACCGTAACACTCGTAGCGGACGGCGAGATCCGAGTCGACGACGACATCTACCCACTGCAGTCGAGGTCGCAAGACGAGTTCGATGACGCCGGAACCCACTTGCTGCCAGTCATCCGCTCATGGCACGTGCCGCAAGTGGAAGTCGGTCAGCAAGTCGGCAGGCGACACCTCCTGGCAGGCGGTGTCACACACGTTTTCTTTCAGGCAAACGTCTGGATCTTCACTATATTTGTCTTCATCATCGGTATCGCGATGGGGATCGGGAAAGCAGCAGTCTACAAGTACATTCCCGAGTACTTCCCATCCCAAGTCGGTGTCGTGGGAGGTATGGTCGGCGTCATAGGTGGCCTCGGAGGGTTCGTTTGCCCGATCATCTTTGGGTACCTGCTGCGGGGCATCGGACTCTGGACGACCACCTGGGTATTCTTCTTCTTAGTGGCAATGGTATGCCTCATCTGGCTCCATCTGGTGGTGCGGCGGAGTTCCACGAAGGAGACCCATATCGAAGGTCCAGGGCCGCACGCAGCTAGCACCGGGTAGCCGTGCCCCAGTCTTGTTCCATCACCAAGAAGCTGACATGGACGAGCCCCGCCAACCTGGGATCCGCATAGAGGACGCGACCGACTGCTGCGATAGCCACAGGAGGCTCGCATCATGAGTGTTGCAACACACATCCTGCTCACTACCGATTTTTCGGAGGCGTCCGAAGAAGCAGTTGCCAAGGCTGGTGAGCTGGCACGGGACGCTGGTGTCAAGCTGACCGTGCTACACGTCCACAGCCACCCGCCAAGCGCTCCAGAAGCATACGTTCCAGCGGACAAGGTGCTTACGTCCGCCGAACTCGATACCGAAGCGCACCAGGCTCTTGAAGAGCTGAAGAATTCCCAGCTCGCCAATGTCGAGTCCGTTACCCTCGTCGCCGTAGAGCATGTCAGTGCTCCACTCGCGATCTGCGATTACGCAGACAAACACGGAGTCGACCTCATTGTCATCGGTACTCACGGACGCACCGGCCTAACCCGTCTCCTAATCGGCAGCGTCGCCGAAAAAGTCGTGCGCCACGCGAACTGCGCCGTACTGGTGGTCCCCCACAGTAAGCATCGGCGGTAGTGTGGTGTGATGGCCACTGAGAACTTTCTGGGCTTCCAGGACCGCCCGGGGCAGGATTACGATCTCCCTCAAGGACATGGCGGTGACTTCGCCGGACGGATCCGTGCTGAAGGTGATACGCTTGGGTTGCCGCTCATCTGTCTCCCATACTTCCGGCGTACCGGTCGCCGCCAGTGAAGCCACCCTGCCGCCGGGGTATCTCAGCGTAAGAGTCCCGTCTTCCCAGGTGAGGGTCAGAACCCCCTGGCCGCCGGGTAGCTGGTAGTCGCCCAGAATGGATTGTAGGGAATCGGGGGCGGGGGAGTCCATACCCGGTGAAGAACGCTGCTTCGGGAAGACCGAGGTCTGGGCCAGCCGCATGGCCTCCACCTCTCCGGAAGCGCCTTGCCGGAAGGAGACCGCGACGAGGTCGGTGAGGGTGAAGCTTCTCCACCCCTTTTCATCGGGCTCGTTGAGGGTGAAGACCATCTGGCCGGGGATATCCACGGCTAAAGCGTTTCCCTGGACCAGGACGGTGAACTCTGTCCCCTGGTGGGGACCGAAGTTGGCACTGTAGCGCCCCACATAGGGCCGGAAGGCCTCGGGGATGGGAGCCGCGTGGGTTCCTCCGTGGGCGTCCGGTGCCATGAACAGGTCATACAGCAATCTTTCCAACTCCATGTGCACGTCCTGGCCCCTGGACTGCGTGAAGCAGAGGACCATGAGATCCTCCCCGGGCCAGGCCCAGGCGAAGGTGCCATCGGATCCGGCGTATCCAATGACCTGGTTGCTCCCCTCCCCGCTTCCGTCGGTGTCCCGGAAGAGGAGGGCCATCTGGCCATGCCAGACTTCCAGGCCAGGGAAGGCCGTGGGGTAGGGTGCGGTAGACCCGATCTGGGTCATGGGAGACACCGGGTTGAGGGTCCGCCGGACCGATTCCTCGGCCAGGAGCCTAGTGCCCAGGTAGCTGCCGCCGTCGAGCCAGAGGGTAAGGAAGCGAGCGTAGTCCAGTGGAGTGGCGTACACGCTCTGGGATCCCAGGGGGAAGGCGTAGAAGGGGTCCTCCGACGGCTCCCAGAACCGCTGCCAGGCCCTGGTCGTGCCCCCGCCCCCGTAGAGGGCCGCGATACGGTCCGTGGGAAGGTCGCTTCCGGAGGCCTGGGTGAGGAAACCGGTATCCCTCATCCCCACGGGTCCGAAGAGCCGGGACTCCAGAAAGAGGTCCAAAGGCTGGCCCGATACGGCTTCGACTAGGGCGCCCAGGACATCGGCGCCGGCGTCGCTGTACCAGAACCGGGTGCCTGGTTCGAAGATCGGGCCCGCAGTACCAATGGCAGTGGTCAGCTCCCCGAGGGTCTGGCTTGGATGTTCCGGGTCCAACGCCAGGCTGACCGGAAGCCCGCTACGGTGTGTCAGAAGCTGCTCCACCGTGATCATCCCCGCGTCTCCGTCTCGCAAGGCCGGGAGGAACTTGGCTACCCGGCCGTCGAGGGTGAGGGCGCCTTCCTGAATGAGGATCTGGACGGCCGTGCCCACCAGGGGCTTGGTCATGGAGCGAATGTTGAAGATAGTGTTGACCCCCATCTCCTCTCCCCGCTCCCGATTCTTCCAGCCGAACGCCCTGTTCATCACCGTCCGGCGATTCTTGATGACCAGAAGCTCTGCCCCAACGACCCGGTCCTCCTCCACCCACCCCTGGATTCGGTGGTGAAGTGACTCAAGGGCTTCCGGGGCGATTCCCTGGCTCTCCGGAGACGCCGGTGGGAAGGGTGGCTCCTGGGCAGCGAGCGACCCGGCCCAGAAGAGAACTGGAAGAGCGAGAAAGGGCGGGAAGCAGAGCAACTGTCTGATTGCGCGATTGGCGTTCATTTTTGGTGGATCCCCCTTTCTGTGAAAGAGTAAAGGTGGTTTGCCATTATGTCAAGGTAGCTTGACATAGCGTAAAGTGGATCTTACATTCAATTCGTAAGTTGGTCCGAATGACATGTGACAACAAAGGAGGAATCATGGGTTTGGGGGAGATGAGCCAGACGCGGCTCAGGGCGTGGCTTGCCTGCATGATCTGGACGCTGGCGGGGGTGGGTTTCATGCTGACGTCTTTCTCCGGAGGAGGTCCGAGTGAGCTGGACACCGACTCCATGCGGCACGTGACGGGCGCCGCGGCCTTGGGGTTCGGGTTCGTAGGCTACTGGTTGGCCCTCTGGTTCACCCGGCAGAGGAAGGGCGGCCCCCCGGTCTCGGACGAGCGGGATCTGCAGATCGTGGCCCGGGCGAATCAGGCGACTCTCGTAGTGGTCCTGGTGGGAATCTTCGTTCTTACCATCGGCCTCTGGACCGTCTATGAGCCCGAGGGGCAGGTGCCTGTGGGATGGATGTGGTTCCTGGCATACGGCAGCGCGATCTTGGCCTATGTAACCTCGTCGGTGACGATATTGATCCTGGATTGGAGGATGGGCGGACATGGGTGAGGGAGTGATCAAGAACCAGATTCGGCGCCTTCGCTTCGAGCACGGGGAGATGACCCAGCAGGAGCTTGCTGAGCGGGCGGGATGCACCCGGCAGACAATCGGGGCCCTGGAGCAGGGGGGGTATGTGCCTTCCCTGGCCCTGGCATTCCGCATCGCAAGAGTGTTCGGGGTGGGGGTGGGGGTGGGGGTGGAGGACGTGTTCGAGTTCGAGCCCTGACCGGAGGCTGCCCCCCCCCCCCGCCCGCGGCCTGGAGCCGATGCTAAGTCTGCTCCGGAGGCCCGTCTGAGGTCACGCCGGGGACGCCAGCGGCTCCGTCAATGATCCGGTCGGCCTGCCCGCCTATGGGCTCCAGGACCCGTCCGGGGCCGAGTTCTGGCTTGTGGTTCACGACCACGGGCCGATGATTCCGACGCTCCTGCCCGACAT